>NZ_DLSO01000047.1:0-29847 GCF_002500165.1 Gordonia sp. UBA7860
TCGACGTCGAGGTCGTTGGTCGGCTCGTCGAGCAGGATCAGGTTGCCGCCCTCTTTGAGCGTCAACGCCAGGTTGAGGCGGTTGCGCTCACCACCGGAGAGCACCTCTGCCCGCTTCTGCTGATCGGGACCCTTGAAGCCGAAGGCGCTGACGTACGCACGCGAGGGCATCTCGTTCTGGCCGACCTCGATGTAGTCGTTGCCGTCGGAGACGACCTCCCACACGTTCTTCTTCGGGTCGATGTTGGCGCGGTTCTGGTCGACGTAGCTGAGCTTGACCGTATCGCCGACCTTCACCGAGCCGGAGTCGGGCTCCTCGAGTCCGACGATGGTCTTGAACAGCGTCGTCTTACCCACACCGTTGGGTCCGATGACACCGACGATTCCGTTGCGCGGCAACGTGAACGACAGATCCTTGATCAGCACGCGACCGTCGAAGCCCTTGTCGAGGTTGGCGACCTCGACCACCACGTCACCCAGACGCGGCGGCGTCGGGATCTGGATCTCCTCGAAGTCGAGCTTGCGCGTCTTCTCGGCCTCCGCTGCCATCTCCTCGTACCGCGAGAGGCGGGCCTTGTTCTTCGTCTGACGGGCCTTGGCGCCCGAACGGACCCAAGCGAGCTCTTCCTTGAGCCGCTTCTGCAGCTTCTGGTCCTTCTTGCCCTGGACCTCGAGACGCTCGGCCTTCTTCTCCAGGTAGGTGGAGTAGTTGCCCTCGTACGGGTGCAGCTTGCCGCGGTCGACCTCACAGATCCATTCGGCCACATGGTCGAGGAAGTAGCGATCGTGCGTCACCGCGAGGACTGCGCCGGGGTACGACGCCAGGAACTGCTCGAGCCACAGCACGCTCTCGGCGTCGAGGTGGTTGGTCGGCTCATCGAGCAGCAGCAGGTCGGGCTTGGACAGCAGCAGCTTGCACAACGCGACGCGACGGCGCTCACCACCCGAGAGGTGGGTGACAGGGGAATCGCCGGGCGGGCAGCGCAGTGCGTCCATGGCCTGGTCGATCTGCGAGTCGAGGTCCCAGGCGTCGGCGTTGTCGAGGTCTTCCTGGAGCTTGCCCATCTCCTCCATGAGTTCGTCGGAGTAGTCGGTGGCGAGCAGTTCGGCGATCTCGTTGAAGCGGTCGAGCTTCTGCTTGATCTCGCCCATCCCCTCCTCGACGTTCTGCTTGACCGTCTTCTCCTCGTTGAGGGGCGGCTCCTGCAACAGAATGCCGACGGTGGCCTCCGGGTCGAGGAATGCCTCGCCGTTCGACGGCTGGTCGATTCCCGCCATGATCTTGAGGATCGACGACTTACCGGCACCGTTGGGACCGACGACGCCGATCTTGGCGCCCGGGTAGAAGGACATGGTGACGTCGTCGAGAATGACCTTGTCACCGTGCGCCTTGCGCACCTTCTTCATCGTGTAAATAAACTCGCCAGCCACGTAATGTCCTCACCTGCGGTTTTGTGGTCATCTGCGCTCGAGCTCCGATACCGGAGAGTGCATGCGGGGTATCGCCCTCCGGCGACACGGCAGGCTCTCGGCGCAACGTCGCGTACCACTCTATCGACGTGGCGCGACACTCTCCCACATGGCCGTGATCGAGTCGGACCCGCCCGCCCGCGAACACGGCGCCGCGATCGCCGCAGACGTGCGAACACGATCACTGGCACCATCGAGAGGGTGACCGCCTCTGCGCCGCTGACCGAGCTTGTCGAGCTCACCGGCGGCGTCTTCTGTATGGGTTCGGATCGCTTCTACCCCGAGGAACGTCCCGCACATGAGCGTCGCGTCGGCGCTTTCGCGATCGAACGGCATCCGGTGACCAATGCGCAGTACGCGGCGTTCGTCAGCGACACCGGGTACGTGACCGTTGCCGAGAGCGACATCGACCCCGTCGATTTCCCCGGCTCCGACCCAGCGATGCTCGTTCCGGGTGCCCTTGTCTTCACACCGACGGCCGGCCCCGTCGACCTCACCGACTGGCGAGCGTGGTGGCGATGGCAGCCGGGAGCGTCGTGGCGTCACCCGCTCGGACCCGCGACCGACATCGTCGGGCACGACGACCACCCCGTCACCCAGATCGCGTACGCCGACGCCGTCGCCTACGCCGCGTGGGCGGGCCGTCGACTCCCCACCGAAGCCGAGTGGGAGTACGCCGCACGTGGCGGCGTCGTCGGACACGAGTACGCGTGGGGCGACGAGTTGCACCCCGAGGGTGAGATTCTCGCCAACACGTGGATCGGCAACTTCCCGTACGCGAGCGACGGCTGGAGCGGAACGTCGAGGGTGGGGAGCTATCCACCGAACGGCTTCGGACTCCTCGACATGATCGGCAACGTCTGGGAGCGCACGTCGGACGTCTTCACTCCGCGCCACGTCCCGCCCGATCTTGCGACGGTCTCCCCCGACGGTCGGCCGGACCTCTTGACGCCCACCACATCTCCACAGGTCACGCGTGTCACGAAGGGCGGCTCGCACCTGTGCTCACCGCAGTACTGCCGACGCTACCGACCCGCCGCCCGCTCTCCACAATCCGACGACTCGGCGACGTCGCACCTCGGATTCCGTTGCGCCGCAGACGTTATCGCCTCATGACGAGTCCCGCCCCGATGAACACACCCCTCCCGCATTCACCGTGGCGACCACTCGGTCACGCCGCAGCGCCAGCCGCATCGTCGGGTGCGGCGACGCCCGACGCTTGCGTATCCGCAGACTGAGGAGCCGCGACATCGCCGCGACCGCGGTACTCGACGACGCAGCGTGCGAGGTCGAGGCCGACCGAGTCGGCGATCATCTCCAGCTCCGTGCGCGATTCGCCGCCGCTGGTCGTGTAGCTGTTCGTGTGAATTGCCCCGTGCACGATGACCGGCCGCCCCTTCTCGACCGCGGACGCCACGCCCGCGACCAGCCGCCGCCAGCACGAGACGGTCAGGAACAAGCTGTTCCCGTCGATCCACTCGCCTGTTGCGCGGTCTCGTCGACGCGTGTTGCTGGCCATGCGGAACGAGATCACCTCGTCGCCGTTCGCCATGCGGTTGCGCCTGGGGTCGGAGATCACTCGGCCCACGATCGTCGAATACGTTTCGTACATTTGCTCCGCTCCTGCCGTGAGGTGCCATCCGCTGCAGGCACCGAGTTTCCGAACTCGGGCTGAGATGGCTGACTGTGAGCATTCCGGAGAACAAGCTCCCGACACCGAGCGCGAGACCAAGCTGTGGACAGGACTCCGCCTGTGGATACGGCCAACGTCACCGAATACGGCCGAAGTCAGGGCACCCGGCTCGCTGCCGTACACTCTGCGTGTCGGTTTCGCCTCCGTAGCTCAGGTGGATAGAGCAAGGGCCTTCTAATCCCTAGGTCGCAGGTTCGAGTCCTGCCGGGGGCACCAGTCACATCCTTGCCGGCCTCCGGCCGGTGTGCGCCCACTCGAGTGGTTTGAGAGAGATTCACGCGGGCGCACCGAAGACCGCTCATCACGCCGTCGGGCACGGTCATCAGCAAGATTCGAGCGTCCACACCGGTTGCGCGAACAGCGGTGCGGGCAGCAATCTGATGCTCTCCGGCGACGCCTTCACCAGCACGAGTTGCCCGCCGACTGGCGTCACCGATCGAATGCTGTCGCGCCGCAACAACACCGTCGACGCCGGCGTGTCGACGCGCAGGAACTCATCGTCGGCGCCCGCTCCCCATGTGGCGCCCGGGGCGAGGATCTTGCGGTTCTGGACGTGGCCAGCGATCAGCGCGGCGCCGATCCATGCAACCGAGCACACGAGGAACACGCTCACACCGATCAGCAGTCCCAAGGACCACCCGCTGCCCGTCGCAATACACACCGCGGCAAAGATCGTCGCGAAGACCGCGGCTATACCGACAGTGCGCGCCCAGAGGCGAGGCGCTGCGAGCGACGACAATGTGGCGCGTCGGGCGTCGCCTTGCCGCGCGGTCCATTCGATCTGAATCGGAGGCAGATTGCCTGCACCATTTGTCGGACTCATCCGACGAGCTTGTCATGGCACCACTGTTGGCATCGAGAAGCGCTGGCCTGCGACACCGAAATCGATCACGCCGATGGACGAGTGCCCATCGGCGTGATCGATTCCAGTGGGTTATGCCGTTGCCTTCTGCCCCTTCTCGGCGTCCTCCAACTGCTTGAGAAGCGCGAAGGACAGGAACGTCATCGGACCCTTGTCTTCGAAATGCTCGTTCACGTTGCCTGCGATCCCGCCCTCGAGAGAGAGCTTGCTGAGCAGATCCAGCTTGAGTTGCGGAGCGCCTTCGGAAAGGTCCAGATCAGCGATATCAACCCACACGATGTTCGGCCGAGTGGTGGAGTCGTACACGAATCGCCCGTTGGTGAGATCGCTGACTGTCTGCCAAATCGTTTGTGAGGCATCGGGTTTGCCGGGATCGGGGATACGGAAGGGCTGCGCGGCATTGCGGATCACGCTGAACATGCCCGCGATGGCCTCGAGTTGACTCGCCGGCTTCGGCAGACGGCTCGCGTAGTACGCGGCACGCGCAAAGCGGTGCTCGGCGAGGGTGTCGCCGGGGAGTGGCGCGTCGCCCCCGAGGCCCTCCCACCTCTTCAGCAGTTCGAGTTGCTGATCGTAGGTGGGTGAATTGGTCATCACGTGGTAGGACCGATCGTGATACACCTTGGCGTGACCGTCGAGGTACTCGATGATCACGGAGTCGCCGGTCTTGTCGTCGAGTGCGAGGTGAATCGCGGGCGGTTTGCCGCCGGTGGGGTCGGGCATCTGGATGACCTGCACATCGGTGCTGTTGATCCATTCAACGGCCTCGTCCACGGTGGCGAAGTTGTCGAGGAAGTACTGCAGCCACACCGCCTGACTCAGCGCCGGCCGTGATTCATCACGGGTCCCATAGGTCGATTCGGCCAGCCACAGGATGTGGCCCGCCAACCCCGCCTCGTTGAGACCGTCGACGGAAATGATGTCGTAGGCCGCGGCGATGACACTGCCGTACTTCGACGTCCACGTCAGCTTGCCCTCCACGCCGTCGTCTCGAGAAATACCCTTGGGCTGAGTCCAGAGGTTGGTCATCAGATCTTTGTGAAAATCCATGTTGCGTCCGACGAGAACTGCTCCCGCGGCATCTGGCCAAATCACTCGGGTGCACATTGTGAAACCACCACTTTCAATAGGAAGAGACTGCCTGACCTACAAACAAGCGTGGGCCATATCCTTTACTTTAAGCTGGGTATGCTGGATTCTGTGCCGTATCAGGCACGTCTTGTCACCATTCGGTGGCAATGCGTCCCGAATTGTGCTGTTGTCAGGACCTTGGTCCCAGATATCGACGACCGATGAGTGTCCGTGGCAGAGTCTGGCGATGAGTCTCCTCACGTCCGCATCCAACCAGATGAGGTCGTAGGCAAGTCCAGAAAAGGGCCGAATGTCCCTATCGCCGAACATATTTCGACGATCAGCTCGTCGGTACGGGCCTCGACTCGTCACGTTCAATGCCATGGTTTGCGACCAGATGAGCGTGAATCCGTAACCACTGTGGACCATGTAAATCGACGACTTGCGCTCATTGCTAAATTCGCGACATCAGTGTGTGGAAAACACGTCGAATGAGCGCAATTCCGCGTCGAGGCCACGTAGGGCGGGCGGATTCGCGCCAGGCTTTTACCGTGCCTTGTCAGTCACTTTGTTACCTATCGCCAAGGCGCGGAGGGCGTCGATTCTCTCGCGAGATCTGGCGATCTGCTCGACCGGCCGATCCTGCCGAGTCCAGTTGCCCGCCACCCATCGCTGATAGCGTCATCAACTGATGTCTGAGCACACCCCCGGCACCCAGTGGCACACCCGTAGCGAGACCCCGGCCGACGTACCGACCGTTCGAGAGGTCACCCTCGCCGCGTTTCCGTCCGCGGAGGAAGCCGAGATCCTCGACGGCTTACGGCGTGACCCCGCCTGGATTGACGGACTGTCGATCGTCGTCACCGACGAGACGGGACGTGTCGTGGGGCATGGCGTCGCGACCCGAGGCTACGTCGACGACTCTCCGGTCCTGGGATTGGGGCCGGTGTCGGTGCTGCCGCAATTCCAGAACCGCGGTGCGGGCAGCGCCGTCAACCGTGCACTTCTCGAGGCCGCAAGGCAGATGGGTGAACCACACGTCGTCGTGCTCGGGCACGAAGACTACTACCCGCGATTCGGGTTCGAACGCGCATCGACACACGGGATCACCGTTCCATTCGACGCCCCTGACGATGCCGTCATGGCCCTGACACTCGACGAGACCAAGCCGCTTCCGACCGGAGTCATGCACTACGCCGCGCCGTTCGGCGTGTGAATCATCCTGGAGAACAACACCTCTCAGCTAAGCGCCGCGCGCTCCCGCAGTTCCGCGCCACCCACCGATGAGGTGGATCGTGTGATAGATGAGCAGCGCGCAGACCGCACCGATCGCGATGCCGCCGAAGCTCACGTCGCCGATGGTCCAACTGAAGTCCGCGATGGCGATGATCAGTGGAATAGCGGCGGTGAACTGGTTGATCGGGCGGGAGAAGTCGACGCGGTTGGTCACCCAGATGTGCACACCGATGATCGCGACGAGGCCATAGAGCGCCGTGGTGATGCCTCCGAGGACCCCGGAGGGAACCGACGCGATCACGGCACCGATCTTCGGGCACAGCCCCAGGATGATCGCCGCAGCAGCAGCGACCCAGTACGCCGCCGTCGAATACACCTTGGTCGCGGCCATGACACCGATGTTCTCGGCATATGTCGTGGTCGCCGACCCTCCGCCCGAACCCGCGATTATCGTCGACAGTCCGTCGGCGAACAACGCTCTGCCCATCCGGTCGTCGAAGTTCGCTCCGGTCATCATCGCCACGGATTTCACGTGTCCGATGTTCTCGACCACCAGCACGAGTACCACGGGTAAGAACGTCGGGATCACCGAGAGGTGGAAGGTCGGGGTCTGGAAATCGGGCAGGCCGATCCAACTCGCAGCGTGGATGGCGCTCGTGTCGACCTCGTTGCGGATCAACGCCACCACATAGCCGATCACCACACTCAATACGATGGCCAGTCGTCCGAGCAGTCCGCGCAGGAACGCGATCGATAAGACCAGCAACACCAGCACGATCGTCGCGGTCACCGGCTGCTTCTCGAAGTTCGCCTTTGCCGATGGCGCAAGGTTCAGGCCGATCAACGCCACGATCGTTCCGGTGACGATCGGGGGCATCACGAGGTCGATCCATCGGACGCCCGCGAAGTGCACGATGACGCCGATCAACGCGAGCAATGCACCCACAACGACGATTCCGCCGAGCGCAGACGATTGCCCGTTCGACGCCGTCGCCGCGAGCACCGGCGCGATGATCGCGAAGCTCGAACCGAGATAGCTCGGCAGCCGGTTACCGGTGATGATGAGGAACAGTGCGGTACCGATCCCGGAGAAGAGCAGCGTTGTGGCAGGCGGGAATCCGGTGAGCACGGGTACGAGGAACGTCGAGCCGAACATGGCGACGACATGCTGCAGGCCGATACTCACCGTCTTGGGCCACGACAGCCGCTCCCCCGGTCCGACAACGTCGTCGACGTCGACGCGTGTCCATCCCATGTTGTCGGCCAGTCGTCGCGACGTCGTGGTGGCGCCGGAGCCCCCGCGCTCGCTCCCTCCACCGTTGTCGCCGTCGCCATCACGAGTTTCGTCGTTACGCACGAGAATCAGTCTGCGGGATCGCAGAGCGCGACGCCGGGTTACCGACATACCGAGACTGGCGACCGCGCATACCCGGGCCCCGAGCCGATCGGTAACCCACTGTCGGACAGCACTTTTGCGTTGACAGCCGCCTCCCAGCGTCGCCGCAGGGCGCGGTCAGCGAAGCTCCATAGTGTTCTCCTCGTCGGCAACGCCGCCGGCAGGTAGTCACGAAGGAGATCCCATGCCTATCAACACCCCTCCGCAGCAGAACAACAACGGCCCGCGCCAGGCCCCTGCCCCGCAGCCGCCGCGTCGCCGTCGTCGCCAGCGCTTCTGGAATGCACGCGCGCACCGCTGGGACTGGCGCTGGGTCTACTGACCTTCCGGCCCATGGGAGCCGACACGGACGTCCGACGCCGCCATGAGCGCCATCGACGCCCGAGTCGGCTCCTGTTCTCATGCCTACCGACACAGAAGGACGTCCGATGAACGCGCGACAAGCTTTTCGACGCTTCTCTCCCGCAGTACGAGGCGAGGCCAGACGATTCGCCCTCGCGGGAACCCTGCTCGGCATCGCTGCGGCATGCGAGGTGGTTGCCGTCTTCGTGCTCGCAGATGTCATCGACGGCGCGCTCGACTCGAACAGCGTCACCACGTTTGCACGCCTTGCGCTCCTCTGGCTCCTCATCACGGCAATCTCCTGCGGCGGAGACTATTTCGGTCAGGTCGTGTCCGTGGGCATCTCCGAACGCGTCGTGTTACGGCTGCGTGATCAACTCTTCGACCACGTCCAGCGCCTTCACCCCGTCCAGCATCGACGGCTGGGCCTGGGCAATCTCGTCACCCGGCACACCGGCGACCTCGAAGCGGTCGAGTACCTGATCGGGACAGGCGTGATGCAGTTCGTGATCGCGCTGGCCCACACCATCGGCTTGGTCGTCGCCGCACTCATCATGAGCTGGCAGGTCGCGCTCGTCGCGCTGGCCGCAGTCCCGGCGCTGTGGGGTCTGTCCGCATTCTTCGCCCGTCGGCAGGAACGCGTCACCCGCGACGAACGAGGCGCCAACAGCGACATCGCCGACTCCGTCGAAACCGCACTCCTCGGCCACGAGACGGCCGTCGCCTACAACCAGCAGGGGCGCGAACACGCTCGACTCCACCGGCACGGGGTCACCTGGATGAGCGCCCGCCTTGCGCAGACCCGCGTCGAGGCCGGACTGGGCGGCATCTTGAGCTTCGGGCAGGTCGTCGTCACGTTGGCCATCGCGATCGTGGGCGTCTGGCAGGTACGCCAGGGCCAGCTCAGCGTCGGCGGGCTGCTGGCCCTCACCGGCTATCTCGGGATGCTCTATCCCAAGATGCAGGAGCTGGCCGACATCCGGATCGCCATCGCGTCCGCGGTGATCAGCGCCGAGCGTGTTGCCGAGGTCCTCGACGTCGCACCCGTCGAACGCGTCGAACTCGCTGACATCCCCGCGACCGTTCGATCACCACTACGCCCGACGACGCCGGTCGGCATCGCGCTGCGCGACGTCACCCTGGCGCGCGAGCACCAGACGGTCCTCGACGCCGTTGACCTCGACCTCGCGCCGGGGACCATCACCGCACTGATCGGACCGAGCGGCGTCGGAAAGTCGACGCTGGCGTCGCTGCTGTGCCGATTCGAACATCCCGACTCCGGGAACCTGACCATCGGCGACGTCGATTACGACGACCTGACCGGCCGCTGGATTCGCGATCACATCACGTTGCTTCCCCAGCAGCCGATCATCAAGGGCGCCAGCATCTCCGACAACATCGCCTACGGCCGGCCGGCCGCGACTCGCGAAGAAATCATCGCCGCCGCGGTGGCCGCCGACGCCGACGAGTTCATCCGCAGATTGCCCGACGGCTACGACGCCCGGCTCGACGACGGCGGCCTCACGCTCTCCGGTGGTCAACGGCAACGTATCGCGATCGCCCGTGCGATGCTCCGGAACACTCCGGCGCTCATCCTCGACGAACCGACGTCGGGTCTCGACGCCGCGACCACGAGCCGAATCCTCGACCCCCTCCGGCGGCTTGCCGACGGGCGCACCACGCTGCTCATCACGCACGACACTCGGGTCACCGCGATCGCCGACCGCATCATCGAACTCCGCGACGGGCATCTCTACGACCTGAGCCGGTGGATGGAACCGGAGAACGCTCCGGCGTGACGCGATAGTGCACACGCATCCGACCTGTATGTACGCGGGAAATACACTCGGCCGGTTATGCAACAAGAACCCTATGCACACTATTGCATAGTGCGTAGGTGCATTGGTACGGTCGAGTCGTGGCACTCGAACACGCGATCATGGTGTCGCTCTCCGAACGCCCGGGCACCGGCTACGAGATCGGCAGGCAATTCGACCGGTCGATCGGCTACTTCTGGTCGGCGACGCACCAGCAGATCTATCGCACACTGGGCAAGCTCCACGCCGAGGGCATGGTGAGCTTCGAACCCGTCGCCCAGGAGGGCAGACCGGACAAGAAGGTCTACACACTCTCCGACGCGGGCCGTCAGGCACTGCGCGAGTGGGTTTCGTCGCCGACGCCCATGCAACAACTCCGCGACGACCTCGGACTCAAGATCCGAGCAGCAGAGCACGCCGACCTCACCGACGTCATCGACGAACTCCGCAGGCACCGCGCCGAACACCTTGCGCGACTGCACCTTTACCAGTCGTTCGAGAAGGACGACTACCCCGACCCGCAGGCACTGACCGGCCGCCGCCTCCATCAGTACCTGGTACTCCGCGGCGGCGTACGCATCGAAGAAGGCTTTGTCGGTTGGTGCGACGAAGTCATCACCGCGCTCGACGCCGAGCAGCGTCGAACATCCACCGCGTCGACGCCATCCGTCGGCAACGAGTCCTGACCACCAACCCACCCCATCCCCGACGACCCAGGAGAACGCAGATGTCAGCCCCATCCGCGAATACCAGCTCGAGCCAACCGAATCCGTATTATCCGCGTCTGTTCGAGCCCCTCACCGTCGGCGGGATGACGTTGCGCAATCGCATCGTCATGGGGTCGATGCACACCGGCCTCGAAGACCGCGTGTGGGACACCGACAAGCTGGGCGCCTACTACGCCGAGCGCGCACGCGGCGGTGCCGGCCTGATCATCACGGGCGGCTTCGCGGTCAGTCGCACCGGCCAGCTCCTGCCTTTCGCGGGCAAGATGACCAACGTGCTCGACGCCAAGCGGCATCAGCGCGTCACCCGCGCGGTGCACGACGCGGGCGGCAAGATTGCCATGCAACTCCTCCAGGCGGGCCGCTACGGCTACACGCCACTGAAAGTTGCTCCGGGAAGCGAGAATTCGCCCATCCACCCCTTCAAGAACCTGCCGATGCCCGAGTCGGTCATCCGGCACGTGATCCGCTCGTACGGGCAAGCCGCGAAGCTGGCGCGTCAGGCCGGCTATGACGCCGTCGAGATCATGGGCGGCGAGGGCTACCTGGTCAACCAGTTCCTGTGCCCGCACACCAACGACCGCACCGACAAGTGGGGCGGCTCCACCGAGAACCGGCAGCGCTTTCTGGTGGAGGTGATCACCGAGATCCGACGCCGCGTCCCCCGCGACTTCCCGGTCATCCTTCGGCAGTCGATCGCCGACTTCGTCAAGGGCGGACAGACCTGGGACGAGATCGCCCTCATGGCGCGCAAGGCCGAGGCGCTCGGCGTCGACGCCATCAACACCGACATCGGATGGCACGAAGCCGGCGTGCCGACCATCGTCACCTCGGTGCCACGCGCGGCGTTCGTCAAGTTCACCGAACGACTGCGCGACGAGGTCTCGATCCCGCTCATCGCGAGCAACCGCATCAACACCCCGGAGGTGGCGGAGGAGATCCTCGACCGCGGCCGCGTCGACGCGGTGTCGATGGCTCGCCCGCTCCTGTCCGATCCCGAATTCCCGGTGAAGGCCATGACCGGTCGCGCCGACGAGATCAACACCTGCATCGGCTGCAACCAGGCATGCCTCGACCACGCGTTCGTCGGGAAGAAGGTGTCGTGCCTGCTCAATCCGCGTGCCGGACGGGAAACCACGCTGACCCTCGGCGCGACGCGTCGGGCACGCAAGGTCGCCGTGATCGGCGCCGGACCGGCCGGACTGTCGGCCGCGGTCACCGCCGCACAACGCGGCCACCGGGTCGAGCTCTTCGAGGCCGGTCCGACGATCGGCGGCCAATTCTCCATCGCCGCAAGGATTCCCGGTAAAGAGGAGTTCGCCGAGACGCTGCGCTACTACACCCGGCAGCTCGAGCTCAACAACGTCCGCGTCCATCTCGAACAGCGCGTCGACGCCGAGCACATCATCGCCGAGGGCTTCGACGAGGTGATCGTCGCCACCGGCGTCACCCCACGCATACCCGACATCCCCGGTGTCGATCACCCGATGGTCATGTCGTACGCCGAGGCAGTGCTCGGCCACCGCGAGATCGGCAAGCGTGTCGCGGTGATCGGCGCGGGCGGCATCGGTTTCGACATCACCGAATTCCTCACCGTCGACGACTCACCCTCCCTCAACCTCAAGGAATGGGAACAGGAATGGGGAGTCAGCGAAGACCTCGACGTTCCCGGCTTCCTCACCACGCCCCGACCGCTTCCGGTAACCCGCGAGGTCTTCCTGGTGCAACGCAAGCGCGGCAAGCAGGGCAAGACACTCGGCAAGACCACCGGGTGGGTACATCGGGCGAGTGTGAAAATGAAAGGCGTAGAACAGATCTCGGGTGCAACCTACGACAAGATCGACGACGCCGGACTTCACCTGAGTTTTCACGATGACGACGGCTCGGTCCGTGAGACGCGCCTCCTCGAGGTCGACAACGTGGTCATCTGCGCGGGACAGGAGTCCGTCCGCGACCTCGTCGACCCGCTGACCGTGGCGGGCATCCGAACGCACGTCATCGGTGGCGCCGACCTGGCCGCCGAGCTCGACGCCAAGCGCGCGATCCGTCAGGGCACTGAGGTCGCAGCGGGTATCGAGTAAACCGCTACCAATCGATCGACACCCAGACCGATTCGACGTACGTGCAGCCGCAAAACTGAGAAGCTGTGTGGGTCGCACGTCCGTCGATCGAAGGAGTGGCATGGCGTCTCCGTTTGCCGAGCGGCGTTGGGGCTCGACGTCGAGTCCACTGCGCGGCCCGATGACCGCTCTCGCGAAGACGAGCGTCGGCTCGTGGGTGGTGCGTCGATCGGCCGGTGTCGACCGGCGTGTCCTGCATGCCTCGAAGGGGCGGTTCACCGTACTGGGGCCGATCGGGGCTCCCACGCTGCTGTTGACGACCACCGGCGCAAAGTCCGGGCTGTCGCGGACATCGCCGCTGCTCTACGCCCGCGAGGGCGACGACATCTTCGTCGTCGGGTCCAATTTCGGCCAGGAACGCCATCCCGCCTGGACGGCCAATCTCCTCGCCAACCCCGCCTGCACGGTCAACACGGCAGGCGTCGAGGTCGACGCCGTCGCGACGCTTCTCGACGGCCCCGAGCGCGAGCGGATCTACCGCCTCTTCGAGAGCGACGTCACCGACGTGTACTCGGTCTACCGCGATCGCACCGATCGCGAGATCAGGGTGTTCCGGCTCTCGGCGAGCTGACCAGCGCACAGCCACGCGACCGGTTCGCGATCGAGCCACGCCGGCGGCGCTACCATGACCGCCATGCCCATTGCGTCTCCCGTCGTGTCCGCACGCGCCGTCGTCACCGGCGCGTCCTCCGGAATCGGAATGGAACTCGCCCGCGAACTCGCCAGTCGCGGGCACTCACTGATCGTCGTGGCGCGTCGCGGGGACATCCTCGAAGAGCTCGCAGTCGAGCTGCGCACGCAACACGACGTGCAGGTCGAGGTACGACCGAGCGACCTGTCGGATCCGACTGCCGTCGAGATCCTCTCCGCAGAACTCGCCCAGCGTGAGGTCTCGGTGCTCTGCAACAACGCGGGCATCGCCACGTTCGGTCCGGTCGCCGAGCTCGATGCCGACTACGAGCGCGCCCAGGTCCGGCTCAACGTCAACGCCGTGCATGACCTGACCCTCGCGGTGCTCCCCCAGATGGTTGCTCGCGGCTCGGGCGGCATCCTCATGGTCGGTTCGGCAGCTGGCAACATGCCGATCCCCAACAACGCCACCTACGCGGCGTCGAAAGCCTTCGTGAACACTTTCAGCGAGTCGCTGCGTGGCGAGGTCGGCGGTTCGGGTGTCCACGTCACCCTGCTCGCGCCAGGACCTGTCCGTACTCAGACACCGGACCCCGAGGACGCGTCGATCGTCGACAAGATGGTGCCCGGCTTTCTGTGGCACGACAGCGCGGAGGTAGCCAAGATGAGCCTGGATGCGTTGGAGCACAACAAGATGCGCGTTGTGCCCGGAACGCTGTCGAAGGCAATGTCGGTCGCGGGCGGCTACAGTCCGCGGGCGCTCGTCGCTCCCATCGTCGGCACGTTCTACAAGCGACTCGGGCCAGAGTCCTAGGAACCCGATGCCACTCGAAGAATTGCTCCGCATCGGTACGCCGCGCCCGATCGTGCGGTGGGGCGACCCTGTCCTGCATACGCCTGCCCGTCCGGTGACCGACTTCGACGACCAGCTGCAGCATCTGATCGCCGACATGTTCGCCACCAATACCGCGGCACCGGGTGCGGGTCTTGCCGCGGCCCAGATCGGCGTCGACCTCGCGGTATTCGTGTACGACTGCGGCGACGAGACAGGCAGGCGACGTACGGGCGTGATCTGCAATCCCGAGCTCGAACTCCCCGAGGGCCGCGACAGGGAACTCGCGACGCTGGGCGAGGGATGTCTTTCGCTGCCGGGTGCCCATGAGGATCTCGCCCGTCCGAAGGTCGCGACGTGTCGAGGCGTCGACCAATTCGGCCAACCGGTCACCGTGACAGCGGGCGGGATACTCGGCCGCTGTCTACAGCACGAGACCGACCACACGCGCGGCATGGTGTTCGGCGATCGCTTGACCGCCAAGGCTCGCAAACGACTCTTCCGCGACGCCGATGAGGTTGCCGATCGGTACCCCGACGATTGGCCCGTGTCGCCAATGGTGTGACCCGGCTCGCGATGACCGGCTCTGCCCTTCACCGGGACAAATCGAGAATCTGATAGTTAGCCAAATCACACAGTGCTAGTTTCTGAGAACTTACTCACAGGTAGGTGCTGGCTCGTTCTCAGGAGGTCTCATGCGTCGCTTCACCCGTCTACGTCGGACAGTCATCACGGCCGCAACGCTATCCGCAACTGCCGCAGCCGTTTTCGCCACTTCCGTACACGCGGAGGCGGCCCCTTCGCTCTACATCAACCACAAGCACACCACGGTGACCACTCACCTCAAGAATCTCGGCGTCGACGTGGTCTTCACAACCACAGAGCGGACGAAGGCCGAGTCGATGCCACCGTTCGCACTGGAATCCACGATCCAGTCGGCGCAGACACGTGCCGCGTGGAGACTGGCCGACCTACGTGTAGCAACGCTGCAAATCAAGATGATTCCCGACGGACCAGCGACCGGAAACGCCACGCCGACGGGCCAGGGACCGATGGACGTCAAGGTCACTCAGAAGCTCAACATTCAGATCCAGCGGATCGAACCGCTTGGGATCAAGGAGTTCAATCTCGTCGGTGCTCCGTGTACGACAAGCACCCCCGCTGAACTGGTGCTGACCGGCCAGATCCCCTTCTCCGAGGACGAGGGCACCGATTTCTTCGCACCCCTCACCCTCAAGGGCGACCTGACGATCCCACCGCTGGCAGGCTGCGGCGCGCTCACACCGCTGCTCAATCCCATCGCATCCGGCCCGGGCAATGCGGTGACGGTCCAACTAGACCTGTAGCACTCAACGGTGCCGGGCGTCGTCCTCAACGCCGACGACGCCCGGTACCGAAGATCGCTCGACTGAACTCGCGGCCCGCCTGGCCGGCAGCGTTGCGCAAGAATCTCTGCATCGGCTCGCTCGTCAGGATTTCGGTGATCATGCCGGGCTCTTCGGGCACAGGAGCAGGTACAGGTGCCGGGGTCGGCGCAGGCGCCTGCGCGGGCGGCGTCGGTGCCGGAGCGTCGGGCGACTCACCGGGCGAGAGCATCTTCGCGGCGAGCATTTCGTAGGCCGACTTGTTGTCGATGGCCGTGCCGTAGGTGTGGTAGAGCGGACTCGCTTTCGCTGCGGCCGTGATATCTGCTGCCGCAACAGCTTCCATCGACGACCGGGGCGCTCGAATGACCGTCCACGCGACCGGCGTCGGCGCACCTTTCTCCGACAGCACGGTCACGATCGCCTCGCCGGTCCCGAGTGACGTCAGCGCCTGATCGAGCTTGTAGACGTCCGATACCGGGTAGGTCTTGACTGTCTTGCTGAGCGCCTTCTGATCGTCGGGGGTGAATACGCGCAGCGCGTGCTGGACTCGGGCGCCCAATTGGGACAGCACATCGTTGGGAATGTCGGTCGGCAACTGCGAACAGAAGAACACGCCGACGCCCTTGGACCGGATCAACTTGACCGTCTGCACCACCTGCGCGATAAAGGCTTTCGACGCGTCGTTGAACAGCAGATGCGACTCGTCGAAGATGAAGACCAGCTTGGGTTTGTCGACGTCGCCGACCTCGGGGAGGGACTCGAACAGTTCCGCCAGTATCCACATGAGGAACGTGGAGAACAGGACCGGATTGGCGGCTTGATCGCCCAACTCGAAGAGAGTGATGATGCCGCGGCCGTCCGGAGCGAGCCGCAGCAGATCCTGCGGATTGAGTTCCGGCTCACCGAAGAACGTATCGCCGCCTGCCGCTTCGAGATTCGTCAGTGCGCGCAGGATGACTCCGGCGGTCTGCGTCGAAACCCCACCGATCGCCTTGAGTTCTGGCTTACCCTCATCGCTGGTCAGGTAGGCGATCACCGACCGGATGTCTTTGAGGTCGAGCAGGGCCAGGCCGTTCTTGTCTGCCCAATGGAAGATCAGTCCGAGCGTCGATTCCTGGGTGTCGTTGAGCCCCAACACCTTACTGAGCAGAATCGGCCCGAACGCAGTGATCGTCGCACGCACCGGCACCCCGATCCCCTGCGATCCGAGCGACACGAACTCGACCGGATACGCCGTCGGCGACCAGTCGTCGCCGGTCTGCGCCGCGCGTGCGGTGATTCTGTCGTTGGACACCCCCTGCCGGCTCAGCCCCGACAGGTCGCCCTTGATGTTGGCCATCACGACCGGAACGCCATTGGCCGACAACTGTTCTGCGATGAGTTGCAAGGTCTTGGTCTTACCCGTGCCCGTCGCTCCGGACACCAGCCCGTGACGGTTCATCATCGCCAGCGGGATACGAACCTTGGCCGTCGAGTCGACCTGGCCGTCGACAGATACCGTGCCGAGTTCAAGCGCTGTCGAAGCGAACTGGTAGCCCTGTGCGATCGTCTGGGCGGCCTGGGTGGGATCGGTCACGAACATGTCCTTCCGGCGGTTGGATTGCCCGAGCACGACAGTGGTCACAGCTCTGGCGGGTCGGTGCACTACAGCAAACAATAGCCGCGGATCGTCGCCCGCTAAGGTTGATGCGTGCAGGACAAACTGGTGTGGATCGATTGCGAAATGACCGGCCTCGATCTCGAGAAGGACAAACTGATCGAGATCGCCGCCCTGGTCACCGACAGTGACCTCAACATTCTGGGCGACGGCGTCGACGTGGTCATCCACGCCGACGACGCCGATCTCGACGCGATGCCCGACGTCGTGACCAAAATGCACGCCGACTCGGGACTGACCGACGAGGTTCGACGGTCGGCGATCACCGTCCCGGAAGCCGAGGCGATGGTCCTCGACTACATCCGCGCGCACGTGACAACGTCGGGCGCAGTCCCCCTCGCAGGCAACTCGATCGCCACCGACCGGGGCTTCATCGCCCGGGACATGCCCGAACTCGACGCCTACCTGCACTACCGCATGGTCGACGTCAGCTCGATCAAAGAACTCACTCGACGCTGGTACCCGCGCGTCTACTTCAATCAGCCCGAAAAGGGCCTCGCGCACCGCGCCCTTGCCGACATCCGCGAGTCGATCCGTGAGCTCCGCTACTACCGGGCTGCGGCCTTCGTTCCCCAGCCAGGCCCCGACGTCGACACCCTCACGACGATCGTCAAGGATCTCGGGCCTGCCTGAACACGCAGGTCAGTCAACCGATTGGAGTTCGGAGCGTCCGAACCGCTAGAGTATGACCTTGGCTCTGGGACCCAGTGTTCTTCCTGGGTTTCCGATGCCGATGGTGAGCGTAGTTCAGTTGGTAGAGCACCAGGTTGTGATCCTGGCTGTCGCGGGTTCGAGTCCCGTCGCTCACCCCGCAGGTCAAGGCCCTGCCCACGGATCAGTGGGCAGGGCCTTGTGCGTTCGGTGAGCGCGTCGTCGTAGCGTGGAGTTCACTTTCATGCTCTACGATCTGCACCCGTGCTGGAAGATCTGAACAAGGCCGCGAAGAAGTCGGGGCTCCACGTTGCGCCGGGCAAGAAGAAGGACACGTACTCGGTACGAAAGTCCAAGAGCGGCAAGCTCATCGCCAAGAACGTCGACGCCGACGAAGTCAAGAAGATCATCAAAGACCGCAAGTGACCCCCACCAACTCAGGGACGACTCTGGTCAACCAAGGTGGGCCAGCATCGTCACCAGTTGGTCGTGTTCTCCCGACACCTCGGAGAACCGCAGCGGCTTGACCCGCTCGACCAGAATTTCGCGGTCAGCGGTCGGCAACAGTGCCATCACCTCGGTGAGGAAGTCGTCGAGTGGCATGGCCCAGTCGGCTTCGGCCTGTCCGGGCATGAGGTCGGTCTGCACTGCCGGCGGGACCAACTCGAGGACGTCGATCCCCTTGTTCGCCAATTGAATTCGAAGGCTCTCCGAGAGCGAGTGGATGGCAGCCTTCGTGGCGCTGTAGGTAGGGGCACCGACCATCGGGGTGAACGCGAGACCCGACGACACCGTGATGAACGTGGCTCCGTCCTTACCGGTGAGTGCGTCGGTGAAGGCCGCGACCAGACGTAGCGGCCCCAGGATGTTGGTGTCGACCTCGACGGCCGCCGTCTCCAGGAAGTCGGGGGTCGTAAGGTCCTCGGCGCGCATGATCCCCGACATCGCGACAACCACGTTCAGGTCGGGGAAGCGTCGGTTCACGTCCGCGGCCGCGCGGTTGACGTCGTCGGTGTCGGTCGTGTCGATGCGGACCGCTTCGATCCCGGGGTGCTCGGCGACGATCTGGTCGAGGAGTTCGCTACGCCGCCCGCCGACGATGACCGTGTTGCCCGCCTCCTGCAGCCTCAGAGCGAGACCGAGTCCGATACCCGACGTCGCGCCCGCGATGAAAATGGTGTTACCGCTTGTCTTCATGTCGTCTCCTCGTTGCCGTGTGGTCCGGCCGTGTGCCGTTCCTCGGTCGTGTCACCGAGTTCACTCCCCTGTCGCGACTCCGACAAGGCACCCGATATCCGGGGACCGACGATCCCTGGTTCACCTCCGGCTGATCGGTCACCCTGGAGAGATGACCGAACATCCACGGCCCTTTGAGCGTGCCCGGTGAGCACCGTCGATCGGGCGGGCCTCGCCGAGTTCCTCCGTCGGCGCCGCGAGTCGTTGCAACCCGCAGACGTCGGTCTCGGCGTCGGACAACGCCGCAGAGCCCGCGGGCTTCGACGTGAGGAGGTCGCGGCGCTCGCCGGAATGTCGGTCGACTACTACACACGACTCGAACAGCAACGCGGCCCGCATCCATCGGACCAGATGGTCACAGCCATCGCGCGGGCACTGCACCTGTCCCTCGATGAACGCGACCACCTGTTCCGCTTGGCAGGACACAACGCGCCCGACCGACTCAGCCGCGACGATCACGTCTCCCCCGGCATGCTGCGCATCATCGACCGCCTCACCGACACTCCGGCGATGGTCGTCAACAGTGCCGGTGAGACTCTCGTACAAACCCCGCTGGCCGTCGCACTCGTCGGGGACGACAGTGCCTTCACCGGGCTCAGCCGCTCGATCGCGTATCGGTGGTTCACCGACGCCGATACCCGTGGGCGGTTTCTCCCCGAGGATCACGCCCTACACGCACGGGCGCACACGGCCAGGCTGCGGGAGGCCGTCACCCGGCTCGGACCTGATTCGCGTGCAGCTGAAGTCGCCGACGCCCTACTAGCCGAGAGCGCCGAGTTCGCGGAGTTGTGGCACCGCCACGATGTGGGCGTCACGCTGACCGATATCGACAAGCGGATCGTCCACGTTTCGCTGGGTGTCATCGAGGTGCAGTGCCAGACGCTGTTCGATCCGAGCAGCGCTCAGGCACTTCTGGTCTACACCGCTGTCCCGGGCTCGTCCGACCACGAGAAGTTGGCGATGCTCGCAGCGTTCGCCGACTGAACCGCCCACTCGGCCTCAGAGGCTGCGCGAGATGATCTCCTTCATGATCTCGTTGGTGCCCGCGTAGATCTTCTGCACACGCTGATCGGCCCACATCCGCGCGATCGGGTACTCGTTCATGTACCCGTAGCCACCGAAGAGTTGCAGACACTCGTCGGCCACCGCCATCGCCCGCTCACTGGTCCACCACTTGGCCATCGCAACTGTCGGGATGTCGAGTTTGCCGTCGAGATGCTTGATGATGCAGTCGTCAGTGAACACACGGGCGATCCGCGCCTCGGTGGCGACCTCTGCGAGCTTGAACTTGGTGTTCTGGAATCCGAAGATGGGTCGGCCGAACGCTGTGCGGTCCTTGGTGTAGGCGAGCGTGTGCTCGAGCGCGACCTCCATCCCTGCCGTCGACGCGACGGCGATGATCAGACGCTCCTGCGGAAGCTGCTGCATGAGCTGGATGAAGCCCTGCCCCTCGTCGGTGCCGAGCAGGTTCGACGTCGGTACCCGCACACTGTCGAAGAAGAGCTCCGAGGTGTCCTGCCCGCGCTGCCCGACCTTGTCGAGCACGCGACCACGCCTGAACCCGGGACGATCAGCCTCGACGAGAACCAGCGAGATTCCCTTGGCGCCCTCGCTCACGTCGGTCTTGGCGACGACGATGATGAGGTCGGCCTGGCCGCCGTTGGTGATGAAGATCTTCGAGCCGTCGATGACGTACTCATCACCCTCGCGGATCGCCTTGGTCTTCACGGCCTGGAGATCGGATCCGGTACCCGGCTCGGTCATCGCGATGGCGCCGACAACCTCGCCCGACGCCATCTTCGGGAGCCAGGTGCGCTTCTGCTCCTCCGACCCGTAGGCGAGGAGGTAGTGGGCGACGATCCCGTTGTGCAGACTCGCACCCCACGATGAGTCCGCGATGCGCGCCTGCTCTTCGATCAGCACCGCTTCGTGGGCGAACGTTCCGCCGCCTCCGCCGTACTCCTCGGGAATCGACATGCACAGCAGGCCGAGTTCACCTGCTTTGTTCCACAGCTCACGGTCGACGTGGTGCTGCTCGATGAACTTCTCGATATTCGGCTTGATCTCCTTCTCGCAGAAACTGCGAGCGAGATCGCGCACCGCTGTCAGGTCGTCGGTTTCCCACGGGGAACGCTCGGCCATGCTGTACACCTCGATCGTCGGCAAACAATGTCACCGCCGATCGTAACAGTGACTGGTGTCACGGTAGGTGCTAGGCGTTGCCCTTCGACCAGACCGCCCAGGGGACATTCCAGTCGCCGAGTCCGTCGGTGCCCGAGAGCGTCCCGCCCGCGGTGTTCTTGACGATCACCGGGTCGCCTCGCAACGTGTTCTGCATGACCCACAGCGCGTTGTCGGGACTGAGATTGAGGCACCCGTGGCTCGTGTTGGTGTTGCCCTGCGCCCACACCGACCACGGTGCGGAGTGGAAGAAGATTCCGCTGTAGGACATACGGGTCGCGTAGTCGACCGGGGTGCGGTAGCCGTCTGCGGAACCGACGGGGACGCCGTAGGTCGAGGAGTCCATGATCATGTTGTCGTGCTTGTCGGACACGAGGTACACACCGTTGTCGGTCTCGGTACCCGGCTTGCCCATCGATGTCGGCATCGTGCGGATGTCCTTGCCGTCGCGATTGAACACCACCTGCTTGGTGCGGTCATCGGCGGTCACCACCATCGAACGACCGACGGTGAAGTTCGACTTGAGATTCTCCTGCCCGAAGACGCCATCACCCAAATCGATGCCGTAGGTGTTCACCGCAACGGAGACCTTGGTTCCCGGCTTCCAGTAGTCCTTGGGCCGCCAGCGAACCTCGGTATCGCTGATCCAGTAGAAGGCGCCCTCGACCTGAGGCGTGGTGGTGATGGTGATCGCGCGCTGGGCGGCCTTGCGATCAGCAATGGGTTCGTCGAACTTCACGGCGACCGGTTGCCCGACACCGACGGTCTCGCCGTTCGACGGGGTCAGGTACGCCTGTGTCAGATTGGCAGGTGCTCGCGTGGTGAACGAGACGCGCTTGGTGCTGGTGCCGCCGATACCCTTTGCGTCGGCCTGCACTGTGTAGTTGCGCGCGTAGCCGAGAGGCTCGGCACTCGTCCATCGCGTCGCGTCCTCGCTGAGGCTTCCACGCAACGGCGTGCCGTCGGCCTTGTCGATCCGCACATTGGTCAGTGCGCCCTCGCTGGCCTGAACCGTGATCGGCGCACCGGGCTGAATGCCGACCGCCTGATCGATCAGTGGCCTGTCGGCCCACTCGGTGATCTCGACGCCCGGCATGAGGAGATCGCCGAAAAGTGCTGAGCTCTGCACATTCTCGGAGTATTTCGCCGTCTGCGAGCACGAGCTCAGCAGCGCGGCCACGGCAACCACCATTCCAACGATCATCAACCCGCGTCGCTGGATACGACCGCTCACCATGTGACTCCTGCCCGATGTTCTAACGATCCGCGGGCCTCCGTTGTGTGGAGCCGCAGATGTGGATCAAATGACTGTGCGCGATGGCGCGCCACCAGTGTACGAGATACGACGAATGCCCGAGTCGCCCGACATGACCATTAGCCCGCCATGCCGTACGACCGAACGACAGAGACCAGTGTCCGGCGCAAAAAGCGATCGCCCCGGACGGAACCGGGGCGATCGCGGTAGTTGTTGTGCGCCATCAGGGACTCGAACCCCGAACCCACTGATTAAGAGCCCACTAGCGGGGTTTCTTGAATCACTGCCCTAGCGTCGGCCGCGGCCGGATTCGTTCAGGCTCGACAGCATCGCCGATCCCGAAAACGCGCCAGTGATCGAAGTCGGCATCGGGTAGGTCATCGAGATCTGGGCATCGCTGCATCGTGGCGAAAATTGTGTCTGCGGGCAATGGGACGTCCCCGACCACGCGCAGATTCGTTCCAGGGTCCGGCGGCAGCTTGATATACGCGACATCGGGTGACGCGTAGATAGGGCGAGTGGCCATTCCGCGCTCCGAGAGTTGCTCGCGTATCCACTTCAATGCTTTACGTTTGCGGAAGTGCTTGAGCGTTTCCGGGACGACGACGAACGCGAGTAGTTCCTTGACGTTCGGTTCGTCCAGGACGGCTGTGAACGCCGTGTAGGCCGTTATGACACCGCGGTGACCCTCGGCATCGATTAGTGCCCACGACCGTTCTTCTGATCCCTCCATGTAGCCTTCGCCCCATTCGTGGACGAAGTCCAGGGCCTTTATCGCGGCAGCCGGCTTGCGCACGTCGAGGCCGGGGAAATCGATCCGCAGCACGGCCTTGTCGCCACTCACGAGCATCGTTGCGTCTGAATCCTGGAACAGCGCAACCAGGTAGTTATCGTCTGGGTCGTCACAGACGAGAGGGATCTCGTTGTCGGGGCGGTCGTCGATCCAATCAGCTACGACGGTTACGGCGTCGACGAAATCTCGAACCTCATCGAGAGAAAGCCAACGTCGGAACTTTTCCCGCTCCAGCCTGGTCTCCAACTCTTCGCACAGGTGGTCCGACATGATGAGCGAGATGCGACCCCGCCGAGCAAGTTCGATGAGCTGCGCAGAATGACCACTCGGGCTGAGCGCTGCACTTATAAGAGCGTTGGTGTCCAGTACAAGGACAACGGTCAACTATCCGATACCTCCGGCTACCGGGCGTAGACACCCTGGCGACGTTCGCGCCGGATACGTTCGGTTTCGGCTTCGACTTCCTCGAATGCCGCGTCCTCCGACAGTTCGCCCCGTTCGCGGACCTCGCTGTAGACCGCATCGAGAGCGGCTCCGGCCAGGGCTGCGTCGTCATTCTTCCCGTAGCGCGCAGACAACCTCCGTAGAGCGTCGGCACGCCTATTCTGCCTGCTCATGAGGTCCTCCTCCGGATGGTGTCCCACAAGTCTACCCATCCGAAGACACGGACGTAATGTGAACGACCCCGATGCCGGGTAGGGCATCGGGTCGTCGGGTGCTCGCGTCATCGGGTGACGCAGGCGGGTTCCGCCGCAGCGGTCGCCACCCGGTAGATGGCGGCGGGTTGGTACACCGCAACATCGAATCGGCCCTCAACGCGCGCCTGAATCTGGTTGCGCTGGAACAGCTCTCCCGACTCGACGCTCCATTCGATGTCGATGCGCGGGCCGACGATGTCGATGGAGATGGCCGCGGGGTCTAGGACCACACCGACCTTGACCGGCAACGCCGTCGACAGGACGACACGCACTCTTCGGATGACCGCGGCACACTGAAACCCGTTGGCACACTCTTGGCACAGTGGCCACTCAAACGAAAAAGCTAGGTCAGAGGAAAATACCTCCGACCTAGCTACCTTCTTGTGCGCCATCAGGGACTCGAACCCCGAACCCGCTGATTAAGAGTCAGCTGCTCTGCCAATTGAGCTAATGGCGCTTGGCCGTGCGAGAAAGAACCTTACAGGGTCACTGCCTCAGAAGTGAAATCGCCTGCTCGGAAGCCCTTTTTGGCCTCTCCCGCACGGGAACTCATGCGTTGCCCTTTTTCCACACCGCCCACGGGACGTTCCAGTCGCCGAGGCCGTCGTCTCCTGGCAACGGCTCGCCGACGGTGTTCTTCGCGATGACGACGTCGCCTCGGAGTGCGTTGTTCAAGAACCACTCCGCGTTGGCGGGGCTCACGTTGAGACAGCCGTTGCTCACGTCGTCGACGCCCTGGTCGCCCAACGACCACGGCGCGGAGTGAACATAGATGCCGCTGAACGAGATTCGAGTCGCGTCGTACACGGTCTCGCGATAGCCGCCGGGCGAGCTCACCGGCACGCCGTACGTCGACGAGTCCATGATCACGCTCGGCTCACGCTCGGCGACCATGTAGATGCCGTTGTTGGTCGGCGTCGAATCCTTGCCCATCGACGTCGGCATCGTCTTGACGACCTTGCCGTCGACCGAGATCGTGATGTTCTTGGTCTTGTCGTCGGCAACCGCGACAAAACTGCGCCCCACCTTGAAATTGGTGTCGAGGTTGTTGCTGCCGTACACGCCACCACCGAGGTCGATGCCCTTGAGATTGGCCGCGACGTGCACCTTGGTGCCCGGCTTCCAGAAATGCTCGGGGCGCCAACGCACCATGCTGTCGTTGAGCCAGTAGAAGGCACCCTCGACCGGCGGGTCGGCGGTCACCGTGATCGCACGCTGCGCGTTGAGCTTGTTGGCGACCGGAGTGTCGAAGTTGATCGCAACTGTCTGCCCGACACCGACGGTTTCGTTGTCTTGAACCACCGACGACACCGATGCCAGCGAGTCCGCGGATGCCGTCGTGAAGCTGATCTTGCGGGCACCGTCGCCCTCGACGCCCTTCGCCGCGGCGGTGAGCGTGTAATCGCCACCGAAGTCGAGCGGCTGACTCGACACCCAGGTACCGCCGTCGGGCGACACCTTGCCCGCGACCGGACCATCGGGCCCCGACACGACGACGGACGTGAGACTGCCGTTCTGTGCCGCGACCTTCACAGGTGCGCCCGGCATGACGCCGACCGCGTGGTCGGTCATCGGACGATCACGCCAGCCGGTCACCGAGATCGTCGGCTGCGCAAACGATTGCAGCGCAGGCGCATTGGTGACGGTGTCGGGATACTCGGGCGACTGAGAACAAGCCGCCGCACTGGCGACCACCAATCCGGCCGCCGCGAGTGCGCCCACACGCCGTGCACGCGAACCCCGGGACTTCTGTCGGTCTACAGAACTGGAGGGACGAGCACGCGTCACGCGATCACCTTGCGGACGACGACAACCAATACGACGGCGCCGGCAACCGCGAGCGAGATCTTGACCGCCGGCTTGTTGACCAAGGCGATCAGCTTGGTCTTCGCGTCGTCGGCAAGCCGCTCGGGACTCACCCGAACCGCGAGTTCGTCGAGCGTGTTGGCCAGGTCCTCGCGCGCCTGCACAATGTCCTGTTCGATACGGTCGGTGTCGCCGGCCACAGTTGTCCTCCCAGACTTTCTTCACTACACATGCGGACTCACCGATCCGCATCTTTCCGCCAGAACGCCGTCCACGCAGCGGCCACGGCAGGTCTCGCACGCGTCGACAGAGCAAACGACATGTCGAGAATACGTCATCGCGAGGTGGTGAGCCGCGTCCTGCGCGCGTGAGTTGAGACCGTGCCCGGTTTGCCCGGCTGTGGGTCGATCACCCGGTCGACCTGCCCTATCGGTTAGCCTGACGACCATGTCTGGCACATCCCGTCTCGAGGTCGGCGACACCGCGCCCGACTTCACACTCACCGACGCCCACGGCGAAGCGGTCTCCCTCTCCGACTACGCCGACTCGAAGGTCATCGTCTACTTCTACCCCGCGGCGTCGACTCCCGGCTGCACCAAGCAGGCGTGCGACTTTCGCGACAACCTCGCCGAACTGGACGGACAGGGCATCGCCGTCGTCGGCATCTCCCCTGACAAGCAGGAGAAGCTGGCAAAATTCGCCGACGCCGAGGGCCTGACATTTCCACTCCTGTCCGATCCGGACAAGTCGGTCATGACCGCATGGGGCGCTTTCGGCGAGAAGAAGCTGTACGGCAAAACCGTCACGGGTGTGATCAGGTCGACGTTCCTCGTCGACCACGGGACCATCGCGCTCGCGCAGTACAACGTGCGTGCCACCGGGCACGTTGCCAAGCTCAGGCGCGACCTGTCGGTGTGACCACAGGCGTTGATCGAACCGAGCTGATCGAACCGATGAGTACCGAACCCCTGGTGCCGCGCAAACGCCCGACGCAGGAGCGCAGCAAACGAAAGTTCTCCGCGATGCTGGCGACGGCGCGGGACCTGCTGACCGAGGTGGGTTTCGAGTCGCTCACCTGCGAAGAGATCGCCGTTCGCGCCGGAGTGCCCATCGGAACCCTCTATCAGTACTTCGCCAACAAGTACGTCATCGTCTGCGAACTCGACCGACAGGACACGGTCGGGGTACGTGAGGAGCTCGCCGCCTTCGCCTCGGAGGTGCCGTCGCTCGAATGGCCGAACCTGCTCGAGAAGTTTCTCGACCATCTGGCGACCCTCTGGCGCGACGATCCGTCGCGCCGCGCGGTCTGGCTCGCCGTCCAGTCGACGCCTGCCACCCGCGCGACGGCATCACTCAACGAACGCGTGCTCGCCGAACAGGTGGCAGGCATCCTTGCCCCGCTGACCCCCTCGCAGGGACGGCGTCGGGACATGATGGCACAGGTCCTGGTCCACACCGCGTACTCACTGTTGAGTTTCTCGGTGCAGGACGGCCACGACCACGCCGCGACGGTCGACGAACTCAAGCGCATGCTCGCGGGATATCTCCTGCTCGAGGAGTCGACCGGTAGCTGAATCCGTTGCACGACAGACGGATTGGGCACCCTCCGGTCAGCTCCCCTCCAGAATCGCCACCGCGGCAGCGGTGTTCCCGTCGTGCGTGAGCGAAATGTGCACGGTCGTGTCACGAAGGTGTTCGGCGATTTCTCCCGACAACCTGATCGCCGGACGGCCCCAGGTGTCGGTGACCACTTCGATATCACTGTGCCGGATCAGCGGCAGCAGCGGCGAGCGCGAGAATCGGCTCACAGACCACGCCTTGACCACGGCCTCCTTCGCCGCCCACCGTGCCGCGAGGTGACGGGCATCCTCGCCCGTACCCGTTGCCGCGTCACGCCGCTCGCCCACCGTGAACCTCTCGACGAAGTTCGTGCCCACCTGCTCGAGTTGGTCTCCGAACTCCGGGATCGACACGACGTCGATCCCCACCCCGAGTACGGCCATCGCGTCAGCGTCCATCGGCCGCGGCGCCGTACGCACCATCGGTCGTCAGCCGCGCACCCGGATCGAGCAGCAGTCCGGCTTCGGCATCATGCTCGTCGAGTGTGCTGTCGAAACGACGACCCGACGGACGTCGGTACGCAGGCTCGCCGCCGCACATCGCGACCAGCCGCCGCTGTGCGCCATCACGTTCGCGGCGTGCCGCCCGATCGCGATAGCTCTGCGCCTGATCCGAATCCAGAGTTGCAACAAAGGCTTCCGGATGAACGATGGCGATCAGACCCGACACGTGGCCGAAGCCGAGGCTGGTGAGCAGACCTGCCTTCAGGGGGAATCGATCACCGAGCGCGAGCGGCTCACGCGCCCACACGAGATGGGGGTAGTCGCGCATCTGCTCATCGACACAGTCGAGACTGCGGTTGGGTGGGATCACTCCGTCGCGCAGCACCTGACAGAGCCCGATGAGCTGGAATGCCGCCGCGCCGCCCTTCGCATGGCCGGTGAGCGACTTCTGCGACACGACGAACAGGGGCGCGCCGGGCGTCCTGCCGATCGCGTCGGCGAGCCGTTCGTGGAGCTCGGACTCATTGGGATCGTTTGCGCGCGTTGAGGTGTCGTGCTTAGACACGACCGCGACATCGTCGGCGCTCACGCCGAGCGCACCCAGCGCATCGGCCAACGGTGAGGCGAGCGCCCCACGTGCGGCGCCCAGTGCTCCGAGTCCCGGCGCGGGAATCGAGGTGTGAACACCGTCGCCGAAACTCTGCGCCCAGGCTACGACGCCGAGAACCGGCAATCCGAGCTGTGCCGCGACGTCGCCACGAGCGAGCAGAATGGTTCCGCCACCGGCAGATTCGACGAATCCACCACGTCGCCGATCGTTGGCACGCGAGTACCGGCGCTCGTCGATTCCGCGTGCAGCCATCTTCGCCGACTCCGCGGTCGCCGACATGTCGCCGAATCCGACGATGCCTTCGATACCGAGATCGTCGAATCCGCCCGCCACCGCGAACATCGCCTTGCCGAGACGGATCTTGTCGACGCCCTCCTCGACCGACACAGCGGCCGTCGCACACGCAGCGACAGGGT
Organism: Gordonia sp. UBA7860; assembly: GCF_002500165.1. Lineage (NCBI taxonomy): Bacteria > Bacillati > Actinomycetota > Actinomycetes > Mycobacteriales > Gordoniaceae > Gordonia > Gordonia sp. UBA7860. Next base: position 28,927 of record NZ_DLSO01000047.1, read on the forward strand.
GGATCATCGCACCGTAGCTGCCCACGTACGACTGAACAACGTGTGCGGCAACGATATTCGGCAACGCCTCCTGCAGGATGTCGTTGGCTTTCGCCTCGCCGAGCAGCGTGTTGACATACAGCTCACGCATCGACGTCATGCCACCCATGCCGGTTCCCTGAGTGTTGGCGACGAGTCCCGGATGCACCCACCGCATCAGTTCCGACGGCGTGAAGCCCGATGACAGGAAGGCGTCGACGGTCGCGACGAGATTCCACAGCGCCACACGGTCGATTGATTCCACCATGTCGGGCGTGACACCCCAGCGAGTCGGGTCGAACCCGGTCGGAATCTGACCTCCGACGGTCCGGCTCAGCTCGAACTTGCGGGGCACGCGGATCTCGGTACCGGCCAGACGCGTGACCCGCCAATCCCCGGTGTCGGAGATCGGAGCGATCCTCGTCTTGTCCGGATCAGCATCCGCGAATGCCCTGGCCTGCTCTTCGGAGCTGACGGTAAAGCTCAGATCCTCGTCGAGGAAGATCGACGTGAGCAGCGGCGAGGTGTTGTCGACCATCGCACCGTCGTCGGCGTAGCGTCGAATACCGCAACGTTCGACGACCGCGTCGTGGTAACGCTCGGCGATATCGGCCTCGTCGACCGGATCGCCACTCTCGGTGTCGTACCAGCCCGGCTTCGGTGCGTCGTCCCAGACGATCAGACCGGTGTTCCAGGCAAGCTCCAACACGCCTGCCGCGCTCAGCTTTTCGTCGACCTCCATCTCGAACCGGGTGCGCGACGAACCGTAGGGTCCGAGCTCTCCGGCGCCGACGATGACGACGAGATCCTCGGGACGCGCATCGATCGACGGCCACGCGGGCGTCATCGATGCCGCGGCACGAGCCGGCGCGGGCAGCGCAGCGACGGTCGCCTCGTCGAGTT
>NZ_DLSO01000048.1:0-60673 GCF_002500165.1 Gordonia sp. UBA7860
ACTTCTTCCGATGCGGCTGCGCCGACGACAACGGTTGCAGATGACACAGAGGCACCCGCCCAGCCTTACGGCGATAAGTCGGGCAGCGTCGAATCATCCAGCACCGCTGATGATTCGAGGTCCGCTACCGACTCGACGTCGAGCACTGCGGATTCGAAGGGAACCGGCTCGGCTGCCGACGCTGGTGCGGCGGACACCGAGAAGTCTGCGGACTCCGCGGCGTCGAAGTCCGGAGCGGACTCGGCAGGAAGTCCAGCGTCGAGCGACGCGAAATCCGACTCCACAGGGAGCTCGGCGTCGAGCGATAGCTGATCGACACCACTCACGACGCCTCGGCGCCCGCGGACACGTCTCCGCGGGCGTCGGGGCGTTTCGTGCGTCGTGTTCCACGTCACAAGCTGAGTCATGCGGCTACCGGCTTGCGCGCATCCCGTCATTCTGCAGTGCGAACGAGGCACTCTCGACGACGGCGCGTCGGGTGGTGGCGGCGCGCTGCAATCGGGTCGCTCGGGGGCGGACGAGGTTCTGGTGCCGCCACTGACAAGGAGTGACCATGAAGAACGTTGTCGTTCGCCCGGGGGTGGGCGCGTTGGCCCTCACGGGAATGTCCATCGCGAGTGCCGCAGTGATTGCAGCCGTCCCGGCAATGAGCCAGGCCGCAACGGTGGCCGCAACCGAGGGGGCAGCGTCGACGACACAGCTCGCCGCGGACACCGCAACCGTCGGCGCACATGCGGTGACCGCCCTGGCCACCGATGCCGACCCGACGCAGATCTACACGGACGCGATCCAGCGCGCACTCACGAACATCACAACGCTGCAGGCCAATTCGCCCGACACAGCACTGCCGATACTGAGCCAGGTGTTGGAGAACCAGCTCAATCTCGTCAAGGGCGTCGCCGACGGCGCTGTGCACGGCGAGTGGAAGGCGGGCACCAGCCCCGATTTCGCTGCGCTGTGGAAGCAGGCGACCGAGGCAGCCGGCGGCATCGGTCCAGGACTGTCCGGTGCGGCCCAGGACGTGGCCGACGCGCTGCGCAACGACGTCCCGCCGCTACTCGAAGCGGTCACCGAAGCGCTACGGGCGGGCGACATCGAGTCGGCGATGAACAACATGCTGATGGTGGCGGTGGTTCCGATCTTCGCGGCAGTCAACCCATCAGGCCCACTGCTACCTGCGTTGCAGAAGATCCTCGATGTGCCATTCGACCTGGGTCTGTCACTCGTGGGGGCGATCCCCAACGACCAGATCAGCACTGCTCTGGCCGAACCGTTCAACGCAGGCAAGCGGGTCGTCGGCCAGCTCCAAGAGGTCGCTCTGTTCGCGGGCATGGGCATCATCAGCCCATTGGGCGGCGGAATCGGAGCCCTCGGGCACGCGATTCAGACCGTCGCCGACGGCGTCGCAGCGGGAGACGTCTCCGCCGTCGCGACTGCACTGCTGCAGGCCCCGGGTGTCATGCTCGACGGCCTCCTCAACGGCGGCTACGGCCCCAGTGTCGGCGACATGATTGGCCTCGGTGATTATCCGGTGATCAACGGCGGACTGCTGGGTCCGAAACTCGACATCACGTTCGACGACGGCGAGCTCAAGATCTTCCTACCGGGCGCACTCGGTGCGCTCCAGTACATCCAGCAGCGGATCGCCGGAGTCCTGGCACCAGAGGAAGCAACGACCGCCTCGTATACCGTCGACGCGTCGTCGGTCACCAGCGCGCCGATCGTCAGCGCCACGGCTTCGAAGACGACAGAGAAGGCCCCGAGCGCAACGGATCTCGCGGAGTCGACAACCCCTTCGGAACCCTCGGACTCCGAATCCTCCGAGGCAGCGCCGGGTGAGAGCGTGGCGGGTGATGTAGTGGCAGGTGACGCGACGGGCACGGGCGGCGCCTATGCACCTGCCACCGGCGGCCTAGACACGGCTGGAGTGGACACGGCCGAAGCGACAGGCAACTCGCCCGCAGTCGACCCCGGCGCGACGAGCGGCACCGAAACAGGCGGCACGGGTTCTGCCGACACGAGCCCTACAGCCAACGGTTCTGCTGACGCCGGCTCTGCGGGCGCCGACACCGGAGGAGCTTCGAGTTCCGGCGCCACCGCCTCGGCGGACTCCGACTCCACGTCCTCACCGTCGTCGGCATCGGCATCGAGCAGCAACGCGTCGTCGACTAGCGGTTCCGCCTCGAAGTAGCAGTTCCAAGAACAACGCGGCGCCCACTACCACCACGGTCGTGGGCGTCGCTGTGTTCTGCCAGCCGGGCACGGCTTGACGTGCCGACTCCGACTTCGGGCAACCCGGACATCTGGGCGCCGCGTAGGTGAGCTACATTTCTCTTTGTACTCGGAAGTAACTTATCTCACAGGGGAGGTTCAGCAGCAGTGGTGTCACACGCCCTGACGGCGCGCGACCGACTCCTCGGATCACTGGGCGCATTCGTCTCGTCGCCGACCGACCATTCGGTAGCGCTCGTCGGCGAACCGGGAACCGGGCGCACCGCGCTGCTCGCCGCGGCCGAACGTATGGCGTCTGACGCCGGATACCGACTCGCACGACTGAACACGCGCGCAGGCTCCGAGTCGGTTCTGACCGAACTGGCAGCCCACCTCCGAGAATCCGCCACCTCCGAGCACCACTCGGGCATCGTCACAAACGACAACGCCGACGATCCGCGACAGACGTTGCTCAGCCTTGCCCGCCGGCCGCGATCCCACTCGCTTCTCATCGGACTCGACGACGCCGATCGGCTCGACGACGATGCCGCACAAACACTCTCGTACCTGAGTCGACGGCTGACCGGCAGCAGCGTCAAGCTCGTCACCACCTGCGTGCCGGGTGTCGCGGGTCTTCCCAGCCATGCGGTCGACGTCGCACTCGCGGTCCATCCGCTCGACGCAGCGGCGTCTGAAGACTTTCTGCGCCTGCACTTTCCGAGTCTCGATTCCGATGATCGTCGTCGAATCGTGCGTCGCGGAGACGGCCGGCCTCGCGAACTGGTCCGCGCGGGCTATCTCGCCATCGCTTCGACCGAGGCCCCACCATCGACGAGCGACCACACATCACTCGGGCTCGACCACGACGACCTCGCAGACCTCCTACAGCGATCCGCTGCTCAGGCCCTTCGCCACGGCGACTCCCATACAGCGGCACACACATTCCGCCTCAGCGCCGCACACACCACAGAGCCGCCTGCCAAGGCTCGACGGCTCGCCGCGGCGTCGGCCCTGGTATCCGCGGTGAGCGCCGATATCCCCACCGCCAGCGCACTTCTCGACGAAGCGGTGAGCATCGACACCGCGGCGACACGCTCACTCGAGGCGGTCGTCGCGCGCTCGTATCTGTCAGCAACAGCCCCGGAGTCGATCCGCGAAGCGCAACGGACTTTTGCACGAGCGATTCGCGCACATCCTTCGGAACCGGGCGATCGCATTCTCGACGATGCACTCTGGTCGCACTATCAGCTGTGCCATCTCGACGATCGGCCGGAACACTGGTCGGAATTCACCTCCCTGGTAGGCCAGCATGCGGCGATAGCGCCTGAGTGGGCACTGATTGCGGCGCAAACACTTTCACCCGACCGCGCATCGCATGCACACCTCGATACTCGACTCGACCGGCTGATCGACACCCTACAACACTCAGCCGATAGCGCAGATGTGGTGCGCAGCGCATTTGTCGCGACGTCGCGCAGCAGCAGCTACTGGTGGCGTGCCGCGTTGCATCGCGTATGGAGCGACCCCCGCTCGTCGGTCACCTCGTCGGTCTGCGCCGCTTGGATGCTCGGCTCCCACTATCTCGGCGCCGGACGTTGGGACGAGGCACAGCGGATTCTCGACGGCGGGATAGCCCTGTGCCGGAGGTCGGGCTTGCAACTCTACGCACAGGCATATCTGGTCAGCGCACGAAAACTGTTGTCGGCGTACCGCGGAGAGCTGCTCACGCCATCGGTTGCCTCACTCGCTGTACCCGAGTGGATATCCAAGGGGGTTGGCGTCGCCCGACACCATGGGCACCTCCAGGCAGTCACCGCTCTCGGTGCAGGCAATCCGCGGAGCGCGCTACGCATCTTCCGCGCATCGAAACATGGGCCCGCCGACGTCATCACTCGCGGCGACCGCGCCATCATCGACCTCGCCGAGGCCGCCGCCGAATGCGAATCACGGTCGGCAACAGTGGCGGTGGCGCAGGCATTGACCGCAGTCGGCCATGGACCCGATCTCCGGCTCGCTTTCCTGCGCGCGGGTTCGTATGCGATCGTCACCGACGATGTCGAGGCATATCGCTCTGCGATCGCAACGCCCGGCGCAGACCGATGGCCGTTCGACGTGGCGCGAGTGCGCTTGCATTTCGGGCGTCGGTTGCGCATGAACGGCCTCGGTCGCGCCGCGAGAGAAGAACTCTACCAATCTCTCTCGACGTTCACCGTGCTCGGCGCCGACCACTGGTCTGCCCGAACCGTCGATGAACTACGGTTGCTCGGCGAGTCGGTCACCACCTTCACGCCGCCACGTCGATCCCCACAGATCTCCGCCACGGCACACCGCATCGCCGAGATGGCCGCCTCGGGGATGTCCAACCGTGCCATCGCATCTCAGATGGGTATCGCGCCGAGTACGGTGGGCAGTCATCTCTCGCACGTATACCGCACCGTCGGAGTGAGATCCCGTACGGCGCTGCGTGATTGCGCGCTCTTCGCCTGACCTGTCGGTCGTACGATTACCGCGCTCTCATCTCGGGACTGCGAGCACCTCGCGCAGTTCCACCCGCGACGTCACACCCAATTTGGCGTAGATCCGATACAGATGATTGCCGACGGTCCGATGCGAGATGTCGAGTCGTTCCGCGACAGCCTTGTTGGTCAGGCCCGACGCCACCATGTCTGCGATACGTCGTTCATAGGCGGTCAACTCCGAGTCTGCCGCCGTCGCGTTGCGTGTCGGGGCAGTGGCGTCGAGTTCTGCCTCGGCGCGCGTGGCCCACGGTGTCGCACCGAGTTCGACGAACGTCGACAACGCAGCTCGCAGTTGCCTCCTCGCGGCAACGAGCTCCTGCTTGCGTCTCAGTTCCATGCCGTAGGTGTACTGAATACGCGCGTACTCGAAGACCCACTGACCGGAACCGGGTACCGCCAGCGCCTCCTCGAAGAGGCGACCCGAGTCGTCGTCGCTGATCATCGCCCGGCATGCCAGCGTAATCATGTTCAGTCGCGGTGAGATTCGGTCGAGCCGGGCTTCCTCGATGGCGGCGACATGCGCTCGCGCATCGTCGCCTCGACCGGTGCGTGTCGCCGATCGGACCAGATCCAATGCGATCATTCCCGACATCGAGACGTACGGTCCGACCTGACCCACCGGACTGACCGCCGTCGCGTGGGTGTACACCGAACCCACATCTCCGCGCCCACCTGCGACCATCGTCCACAGATGTTCGGCGAACCGGACGAGCACGAAGGCACGCCGCGGTAGTGCCCACGCACGCATGCGTGCCGCGAGTTGCTCCACCACATCGACCTCGCCACGAACCGCGGCAACCATGCCGAGCAGATAGTCGGCGAGCCAGCCGAGGTGATCGTGGCCGTCGACGTCGCAGACCGCCTTGGCCCGCTGAGCCAATTCTGTTGTGGTGGACCATCGCCCACGGTGGAACGCGTCCTGAGCCAGCTGCAGCATCGCCCACACCGCCGCGATCGACGGCCTGCTCGCTACGTCGCGGCGAGTGTCTACGCCGTCGACCAGTTCGTCGAGTACCGCACGACACTCATCGATCCGGTCGAATGTCGCAGCCATCTCGGCGATCTCACCGATCCAGAGCGGAGATTGGTCGACCGACAACCCGGTGATCAGCGCGTCCAGAGTTGTCTGCTGGACGACCGACAACGTCGACGGCCCCTTCCAGAGTGCCGCCACAAGTCCGAGCGCAGAGGACGCTTCGGGAGCGACCTCGTCGACGATCCGCCGATACCCCTCCCACAACTCCACACGCCCACCGAGCCAACACAACTCGCGCAACGCCTCGACGGCTTCGACGACCACCGGATCGTCGGGGTCATGCGGCGCAGTGCGTTCGAACGCATCCATCAGCATCCGGTAGGCAGTGTCGACGTCGCCGTCGTCATCGATGACGATGACCGCCGACGCGGCGAGTGCGTCGGTGATCGAGTTCTCGAAATGTCGCTGGCCTGTCTGCATTCCGACGAACATCTCCGCCGCCGCGCCACGATCGACGCGTGCGGCAACCTGCGTTGCGCGGGCCAGTCGTCGGTGACGCTCCCGGGGATCACCACTGAGCTCGACGGCCCGTCGGAGCCGGTCCAGCCCCGATCGCCACTCGCCTGTGCACAGATCCGCTTCCGCGGCCACTTCGAGTTGAGCTGCCAGAGCGTCGTCGAATGTGGTTCTTCCCGTTGACATATCGAGTGTGATCCCAGCCGAGCACTGCGGAACTCGCGCGAGTGACCGATACGCCGACGATCGCTCGTCGTCGGTCGCCGCGCTCATCAGCGCCGATCCGATGAGCGCTGGGGTGAAGTGAACTCGCGGCGGACGTGCCGACGGTGACTCGCCGTCGGCGACGCTCAGTTCGATGAGTCCCGCCGTGATCGCCGTGGTGACGACGTCCGAGCAGGTGCGACTGCCGAGCGTCGCGAGGAGATCAGCGATCGGAACGTCGGGAGCCAGCGCGTGCATCAACAGCAGGCGTCGCGTCGCGGCCGGAAGGTCGGGAATCTCGGGAACGAGTCTGTCGCGCAACACAGTTGACATCGGGATTACCGGCGGCAACGACGACGAACCGTCGATCTGGTCGTAGCGTAGTTCGGCGGGCAACGCACGCAGGGCGAGCGGATTGCCTTCGGCGAGTGCCAGGACTCGGCGCCTCACGTCGGGCGCCATACTCGGATGGTTCAGCGGGAGCAGCGTCGACGCGGCGTCGCCATCGAGCGGCCCGACATCGATGATCGTGCTCGGGCCGAACTCACACTGCGTGTGCGCAGGAGCGGTTGCCACGATGGCGACACGTGGTATCCGCGCCATCACGAGCGCCTCGAGCACCGCCGCCGAGCTCTCATCCGCGTGATGGAGATCGTCGACGACGATCACGACCGGTGCGCGAGTAGACATCTCGTCAACCAGGGAGACGGCCGCGCTCGCCAATACTGCGGGCGTTGGTGTTTCTCCGGCGTCGAGTCCGAGAGCGAGACGAAGCGTCGAGACATGCTGTGACGCAACCTGTGTCGGCCCATCGACGAGATTCAGCAGAAGCACCTGCAGAAGCGCATTGGAGAGGGACTGCTCGAAGGCGACCGCACGTCCGAGCAACACCGACGCCCCGGCTTTGCCCGCACCATCTGCTGCGGCAGTCACCAGCGCCGTCTTGCCGACGCCCGGTTCGCCGCGGACCAGGACGACTCCGGTGCCACCTGCGAACACGGAGTCAATGACATCGGCGAGTTCACGTTGCTCACGTTCGCGGCCGAGCAACGCTCCGCGACGCACTGGCCCAGGGGGCTCTGTGCGGTCGCCGGAACGCTCCGCGACGCATTCGGCCGACACCCGATCATCTCCCGTGGGCAACACTGCCCGTAACGAACTCAACAGACGAGAGCGGACCGGACCGGCACTCCCCGCAGAACGCCCGACCGCTGGTCACGACTTTATCGTCAGGCCGCTGCACTGGCGTCGGCGGGCATGGAGTCTCTGGACGTGGAGTCTTCGGACGTCGAGTCGACGGACGTGCTGTCTGCCGTGTCACCGATCTGGGTGATGTTGTCGACGACGCTGTTGACCACCTAATCGTGGAACTCGGCAGCACTTCCGGTGATCGCGGTGGGCGCGGCAGGCGCGCTGAGGGCGGCACGGTTCGGCTGCGGCGACTGCGGCGACCGCCGCCGCGGCGTGCGCAGACGGGGCTGTCGCGATCGTGACGGCGCTGGCCAATGCACCTGTCGCCGCGATTCCCGCGCCGATTCGGTTCCGTGTGTGAGAGCGGCTCATGACGTCCGTGTGCGTGACTTCTCCTCGACCCTGGATTTCGAACGGCTGTGGATTCCAACGGCTGTGGATTCGGGCGGTGTCGATTCGATCTGCCGAACGCATGCCGACAACGCTCGCCGCCGAAGTCTCAGAGAACTCTCAGGCAGTATCGGGCGAATGGCGAAAGCTCTGGCAAAACTACTCAGCGTGGACGCCTGACCAGTGACGTCTCGGTGGTAACTCACCCCAGGTCAGGCGCGGGTGAGGCCGGGCCGCGGCACGTCGAATTCGACGAATCCGGCCACTACCGCCTGTCACAGACTGTTCTCAGGGATACTTGAACGATGCATGAGGGGACCCCCGATCGCGTGACTCCGTCGCCGCTCATTACCCGTGCGCGTCCAGCGTTCTTCCTACTGGCGCGTCCGACGGGATCGGCCGACACTCTGCCCGCGTCGATCGGCGAGCCGGACGTGTTCTACTCCGAGGCGCAGGCGCTCGATGCACTCGACATCCACTTCGCCTGGTGTGCCGCCCGTTTCGACGCCGACGTCGTCGACAATGCGCAGTGGTACCTGCAGAGCGCGATGGTCGGTCCACGCATCGCCACGGCGCTCGGCGAGGTCTACCTCGCGGCCGACACCGACACCGGCGAGGTCCACGCCGCCGCAGGTGCGTTCCTCACCGAGGGCGAGGTGGTGCACTGGGCACCATTCGTCGACGCGGTGGCACCACGCATTCCGAACAGCCGCATCTCGAGCACCAACATTCTCGACGGCCCCAGCCCCAAGTCCGGGCCGGGCCGACTCCGACTCGCCTACCGCGGCGACGCCGAGGTCTCGTTCTCCCAGGTCTGGTTCGCCCCGATGGATTCGACACGGGTGTACCCCAAACGCATTCACATCGGCGACGACGCTCTCTGAGTTCCACTGCTCGAGCCCCGTCGACCTCGTGGCGGCCGTTCAGCCGAATGACCTGGTGTCACGTCACCGCGTTTCGCTGCGATAGTCGGTCAGAGGCCCACGCTTCGTCCGATTGAGTCACGATCGCCTGGTGACGTCCTCATCGGATCGAGTACCCATCGGGTCCAGTCATCGAGAGGAGCGGTCATGCGCATCGATCTACCCGAGACCCGACGACAGCGGACACGGCTTGCGAAGGTGTGCGTACCGGCGCGTGGGAGGGTCACACGCGAGACATGAACCTCAACGCCGACGGCACCGGCGACATGTCGGTATCGACCGGCGCCGCCGACGGCGAGAAGTGGGCTCTCACCTGGAGCACTGACTCCAGCGGAGTCACCATGACGCTGCGCGATCAGATCTCGAAGCACGGCGAAGGTCTGGGAGATAACTTGATGCACGCCGGCGTGGTCTATCACGTTGTGCTGGTGAAGGATTCACAAGCCGTCACCTATATGCAGATGGCCGGCTTCACCTCCGCCCAGCACTCACTGACCTGGTGCAACCCGGACAAGTACGGGTACTCGCGGGAGTGCGGAGCCTGATCAGGCCACGCAACATCAGCGACCCTTGCGGGGGATAGCGAATTACGCGCCGCAGTCGCGGGCGTAATCGTCTTTGCGGCAGAACGCAATCGAGTCCTGGCCGGGATGCAGCGACATCAACAGGACCGTGTGTCCTTCTCGTTTACCCAGCGCGCCCTCAAACGACTTTCCGGCGCCCAGTAGTCCATAGCTGCCCTGACCCAGCTTCTTGGTCTGCGTCTTGACCTCAGTCAGGATGCCGCAGTCGGGGAACACCGTGGTCTTCTGCGCCTTCCAGGCCAACGTCCACGTCTCGCTGTTCGACGCACCGCTGCCGAGTGTGATGGTTCCGGAACCGTTGTCGCGCAGATCGATCGCTCGCCCGTGCCCAACCCACTGTCCCGTGTACGGCGCACGATCCGAGCATGCCGAGGTCGGCGCCGACGATGCAGGGGGTGCCGCGTACCGCGGGTCCTTGGTCCCTCCTGCGTGTGCGGCAGCGGGCATCGACAGGACCACCGCGGCAGCACAGAGTGCAGCAGCGCCGGCGGAACGGGAGAACTTCATGGACAACCTCCGAGATTCGGACGAACGAGACAGTGGTGCGCCACTGGACGGTACCCAGCCCGATGCTGCATCGATGTAACTCGATCGGGTGAAAGCCGTCATTTGAGTACGAACGGACTACACGGACCGGCGCCTGACGGTGTCGCGGGTCGGGAAGTAGTCACGGGCCCTCTGCCGGGCCGGCTCGCGCCCGCGCCGACGCTGCTCGGACCCCCAACGCCCCCAGGGACACCGACACACGCACACCGACCACGACGTCCTCACCGACGACCGCGCACTCGAACACCTCCGCCCGCGGCCGCTGCTCGGCGGTGAGCGACTTGGCCGTGGCACACGGGTCAGCCCGCGCCGCAACATGATCGGCCGCCGCGGCCAATGCGGCGAGATCGGCGGCCGACTGCGCCCGATGACGAGCCAGCGTCGCCGCACCCACATAGATGACCAGCACGATCAGGGCTGCGATACCCGCGATTGCCCCGGCCGCGGCCACGGTGGCGTAGCCGCCCTCATCGCGGAGAAGTCGAGTGAAGCGTGAATCCCGCTGCGTCCGCGCCCCACCCGACCGGCGACAGGTCACCGCATCACCCCCGGCGCGACGTCGACCTGGTCGGCACCATCGGGCTCAGGGACGGCGACGGCCCGCGCAGACAATGTCAGACCCGGCACCATCGGCGCTCCGCGACGGACCTCGACGACTATCCGATCTGCCTGCGCCGCAACAGAGATCTGCGCACCCGGCACGATCTGCTCGCCTGCGGCGCGGGCATTATCGTCACCCGCGGCCGTCAGCCGAGCGACCTCGCGGGCGGCGTCGGCACAACGGACCTGAGTGGTTACCGCCATGACCACACCCACCGCGAGAATCACCACGATCACGACAGCCGAAATCGCGTACGCTCCCTCGATCGTGACCATCCCCGACTCGTCGTCGATAATCCGTCGCGGCCGCATCTCAACCCACCGACGTGTTGAGCGCCTTGGTGATGATCCCGGTCAGAGCGCTGACAATGTTGTCGCCACTGACCACCGTGTACAAGATCGCCCCGAACGCTGCGGCCGCAATCGTGCCGATTGCGTACTCCGCGGTGCTCATGCCTTCGTCGTCGGTCATCAATCTGGTCAGGTTCGCGTTGGTACGAACCGTGATTCGTTCGAATCCGCTTCGGGTCGCGTGGAGAATCTTCATGATGTGCCTTTCGGTTGAGGTGAAACTGATTGGTGCTGCACTGCTTTGACGTTGAGAACCCACGAAGAGATCCATCGAGTCTTCTAAAGACCGGAGAGTGTTGAGCCCGCGAGGCCGATCACAACCGGGACGATGCCGAGACACACGAACGCGGGGAGAAAACACAGGCCGAGCGGACCGCTCACCAGCACCCCTGCCCGCTCGGCACGAGCATGCGCGTCGTCGTGCGCTCGACGTCGGGTTTCGGTGGCGAGCTCACCCACCTGGGCCGACAGCGCCGACCCCGCACGAGCTGATCGCCGAGCGAGCATCGACAACTGCTCGAAATACTCGGTGTCGGAGGGTTTTCGGCGTGCTGGTCGAACTCCAAGTGGCGTCGACCACGCACGTTCGGGCTCGGCGCCGAGCTCGAGTAGCTCCGCCGTAGCGGTCAGCGGCTCCGCCAACGCCGTCGGTGCTGTCTGTGCGACGGCGAGTGCGGAGGCGGGGACCGTGAGACCTGCGCGCAGACACACTGCGAACAGGTCGAGGCCCGCGGCGATGGCAAACGGATCGTCGACCTCACGGTGCTTTCCGAGCCACCGCGCTTCTCCCGAGGGACTATCAGGCGGCTCGACGACCCGATACAGCAGCCACCGCCGCGGCGGCAGGATCAACACCGCTGCAGCGAGTAGCAGCAGCGACATCGTCATCCGCGCACCACTTTGTCGGTGATCCGTTCGGTCCACACCACGCCCGCAGCGACCAGCGCCGTGCCGATCACCAGCAGCATGCCGCCGAGACCCCCGCCGAGCAGCACCTGGATCGGGCGCGCGCCCGTCGCCTGACCCAGCCCTATCCCGAGGAGCGGAAGTCCTGCCAGCACAACGGCAGTCGCGCGCGCCCCCGCAAGGCCGGCACGCGTGCGCTCGGTGAACGCGCGTCGCGCGGCGAGGTCGGCGCGCAACGACTCGAGCAACTCCCCCATCGGGACGCCCGAGTGCTCCGCGGTTCGCCACGCGACGGCGATCCGGCGCCAGGACTGATCCGCAGAATCCGAACCAGATCCCTGCCCCCGGCTCTCAGACGCCCCATCGACGACGACGCTCCCCCCGAGTTCGGCTCGTGCGGCCAACACGGTCAGCCCTTCGGCCACCTCCGATGGATCATCCCTACCCTCCGAGATCTCGCGGGCTGCAACGGCACATGCGCGGGCGGGCGGAGCTCCCACCGAAAGCTCGGCGATCACCAGCGCCAGAGCGGTCAACATCTCGTCGCGCTGAACCTCGTGCTCGGCCGCACGACGTCTTCGCCGACGGAGCCAGACGACCAGCGCCACCACGATCGACGCCGCCACCGCACCCGAGATCCCTCCGACGAGCAGCGCCACCAGCGGCGCACAGACCAACCCACAAGCGCTCGGCTGCAACGGTGTCCATCGCGTGGCCGCCGTCCCGGTCAACATCGACACGCGATGCTCGACCCGACTCGTCGGCCACCACATCACCCCAATCGCAAGCGCCGCCAACACGATGCTCATGTGCGCTCCTCGACCAACGCGTCGAACTCCGCGCGGTGCTCGGTGAATCCACTGTTTCGCAGCCAAACCGGCCGGATCGTCACCCATCCATCGGCGTTCCGGGATACCATCCCGACTTCGACAATCCCCCGCGCTCCACCGGCTGTACGGCTGACCCCGACAACGATTCGGACGGCGGCCGCGAGCTGTGAGTGCAATGCTTCTCGGTTCATTCCCCCAAGTGCCGCAAGCGCTTCCATACGAGCAGGAACCTCCGAGGTCGAGTTGGCGTGCAACGTCCCGCCGCTCCCTTCATGGCCCGTGTTGAGTGCGGTGAGAAGGTCGATGACCTCGGCACCGCGAACCTCCCCGACGATGATGCGGTCAGGTCGCATCCGCAGCGCTTGTCGAACCAGGACTCGTACCGGAACCTCGCCCATCCCTTCGACATTCGACGTTCGTGCGACAAGACGCACCACATGTGGATGTGCCGGGGCGAGTTCCAACGCATCCTCGACGCACAGCACCCGATCAGTCGGGGCCATGGCACCGATCAACGCGTTCAGCAGAGTCGTCTTGCCCGACCCGGTTCCGCCGACGATGAGAAAGGCGAGACGTGCGGCGACCGTCGCTTCGAGCACCTCGACCAACTCGGGCGGGACCGCCCCCGACGCGATCAGTCCCGCCATATCCATTCCGGCCGTGCGCAATACCCGCAGAGAGATACATGTACCGTCCGCGGCCAGCGGAGGGATGACGGCGTGGAGCCGCACGGTGAGTCCGCGTCTGCCGAGCGACGTGAGCTGGGCGTCGACCCACGGTTGCGCGTCGTCGAGACGTCTGCCGGCGCCGAGCGCCAGCCGACTAGCGAGTCGTCGAACGGCCGCATCGTCGTCGAAGGTGATACCAGTCGGTTCGAGACCGCTGCCTCGATCGACCCAGACCCGCTGCGGGCCGACGACGAGCACGTCGGCGACGCCGGGCTCGGCGAGCAGTACCTCGAGTCGTCCCGCGCCGGTCAGTTCGGTCTGCAGATGCCGCAGTGCCGCAAGCAGGTCGGTGTCGCCGAGAACCCCACCCGATTCCGCGCGAATCGCCTCCGCGATGACCGCTGCCGTCGGTTCGGCCGACTCCTTGGCGAGGCGCTCACGCACCCGGTCGATCAGAGCGTCGTCGGACGTCGCGGTCACCGCCTGCACGCGTGAACTTCGCTGTGCCGCGGCACTACTCATGATGCCGCCACTCGAGCGTCGGCGAATCGTGAGTACACGGCCGACGCCGCCCGCCCCAACGGACTGCGCGGCGCGACCCGCAGACGTCCTGCTTCGAGACGCATGGCCAGGCGCGGGTCGGGCCGGCACGCGGCGATCAACGGCACACCAACCGCTTCGGCGATCTGCGCTGCCCGCAACCCGCCGGGAGACGGCCCGCGGATCACGAGTTCGACGCGCGGGCACGCCGGCAGCAATCGAGCGATCAGGAGACGTGCGGCGGCGGTACCTGCGACGGTCGGAGTGGTCACCACCACCACCAATTCGGCCGACTCTGCCACTGCGCGCACCACCGGGGTGTCGGCGCGTGGGAGATCCGCGATCACCAGGTCGCCGTGCGCACGACCGGCGTCTACCGCTGCGAGCACAGGGCCACGCGAAAGCGACCGGATGTCGTCACGCCTCCCGGTGACCAGCGCAAGCCTGTCGTTATACCGCGGCAACGCATTTCGGAGCGACGCACCGCTGACCGCACCCTCGTCGAAGGAAAGGTCTTGCCAGCGGAGCCCTTCGCGCGCTTCCACGCCGAGCGTGAGATCCAATCCGGCCCCGAGCTCGTCGATGTCGAGTAGCAACACCCGCTCGCCGCTGTCGACGGCTGCCAGCGCACTCGCCACGGCGAGCGTCGACGCTCCCGCCCCGCCGTGCGCCGGAATGAACGCCAATGCTCCTGCTTGGCGCGATGCCGGCAGTCTCAGTTCGGTGAGAATCCGCACCAGGTGGGACTCATCGTCGGGGAGCACAGCCGAATCGACGGCGCCGAGATCGAGCGCACCACGCCACGTCGCAGAGGCGGGTTCGACGTCGGAGATCAGCACGACGCCTCCGCGCCGTGGCAGCGAGCTCTGTGCGAGCGTGGCGACAGCGGGCGGATCGAGCACGACCGCACGAGTTCTCAACCAATCCCGCCGGCACTCACGCGCGTCACCGGGGATCAGCCGATAGCCCGCTGCGGCAGCGCACCGGGCAACGTCGTCGTGCAAGTGTTCGGCCACAAGGGCGAGGAGGTCGTCGGACATGAACTGAGCATGCGTCGCACCGCCGACCGGTACGCCCTGCTACCGCGATGCGTGGGCGCATCTGGGGACAGAGGCTTGCTTGTGGATGAGCGCCGCACGCGCAACGCAGCTCACCCGGCAAGTGTCGACGCAGCGGGATTTACTATGATGAATTATCGGTGCGATGGTGTACGCTAGGCACGTCTAACGCACCGGATCGACGCGGCGAGACCGTCTTGACGCGGCCAGACCGTCCAGCCCAGAGAGCAACCCAGCCCGGTTGCCGACAAAGAAGAGACCCCCAGACAGAGGACAACCCCGGCCAGGGGGGGAGGGGGCCGGGGTTGTCGCGTTTCAGCCCCGGGGGGTCGGGCTGAAAGGCGCCGGTTCAATAAAGAACCGGGTAGCACCGACTATACACACTCGAACGCCAGGTGAGAATACTGATTGCAGCATTTGCGATAGTTTGCCAAGCGGTCATTCGTCCCAAACGACCGTCGTGATGCGCGAGGCCTGGACCTGCGAGTACGTCGATTCGCCCCTCCGCTGGGCGGGTGACGTTAAAGATGTTTAACCGAATCGGCACGGGTGATGTGTGGGTCGGATGACCGGCGGGCATCTTTCGGCTTGATCCTGATCATCCGGATTCTCGCCCCGGAACCCGTCCGTCGAGCTCGCTTGCGGGAGTTTCCAGAGCGGCTCGCCAAGGGGCTTGATGTGACGCCGATCACGGTGTAGAACGTAAATCACGGAAAACTCGTCGAGCAAAGTCCGATCCGGAAGAGAAGGACCGAACCCCCCGGCGAGCACTCCCAGCACGGGCGGCAAGCACCCACGCGGAGCACGCCGCATGAGGCACAAGTGTTGTGCGCCTGCGACATCGCGGCTTCGAGCAACAACTCCGACAACTGCAGCGCCACGCCTGGCCCGAGAGTTCGTCCGGCACCGACATCGACGGATGCCGTGAGCGGGCCAGAGAGCAAGGGCAGCGCGACGGAGGAGACCTGTTCTCGCAGAACGTGATCCCTCGCCGAGGCGGTGACCACAACCCACCGCAGCACGCTTGGTAACTTGGGTCCGTGCTACGCGGGCGGCAACCTGTCGAGAGACAGGTGGGCCGCCCGCAGTGCTGTCTGGGGCGCAGTGCTGTCTGGGCAAGTCTTCGCCCGCTGGCAGCGTCCGGCCCCCCGGCACCAATCAGGCAGCCATCATCCCGCGCGAGCGGCGTCGGCGATCGACCTCGCCTCGGTCGCTCCGGCCACCATCGCCTCGCAGCAGAACACGATCCACGCGCCGAGCGCATCAGGCTGACCGGTGCCGAATCCCGTTGCCAGCGAGTGATATTCGTCGACCTTCTTGAACCAGGTCACCTCGGGTACGCCGAGGTTGTGCGGATCGAGGCCACTCGACGTCGACGTCAGGCGCGACGCCGCGCGGGCGACGACACCGCTGGCGCTTCCGAAGGCGTCGAGTGTCAGCAGTTCGCCGTGCACCACCGCGGCCAACACCGGTGCAGGCAC
Source organism: Gordonia sp. UBA7860 (assembly GCF_002500165.1). Taxonomy (NCBI): domain Bacteria; kingdom Bacillati; phylum Actinomycetota; class Actinomycetes; order Mycobacteriales; family Gordoniaceae; genus Gordonia; species Gordonia sp. UBA7860. Next base: position 16,495 of record NZ_DLSO01000048.1, read on the forward strand.
CGACGTCGCACCGGTGATCAACTGGCCGAGGAGTTCGAGTCGCGTCGCGACGTCGGCTCCCGGTCGCGGGCGGCCGAGCAGGTCGGGGTCGTCGACGAGGTCGGCGGCGGCCAGCATATGCAACCGCGCGAACGCCTGCGCGGGCGCGCGTCGATACACCGCCGTCAACGCATCGAGCGAATCACCATCGAGCGCCTGGGCCACCCGCATCGCGCCGGCCAGGATCGGGTCGTCGAAGTCTCCGTCACGCCTCAGCTCGGCGCTCCCACCGTCAATCGCCGCAGACGATCGGCCGGCCCGCCACGACGCCTCGGTCGCGGTGTTGTTCCAACCACGCAGATTGGCCGGATGCCGGTGCACAGCGCCGAGCGCGTCGCGCGCACGGTCGGCGGCCTCGCGCACGCCGGGCAACTCCGTAAGCGGCGCAAGTGGGTCGGTAGTCACAGTTCGCCACGGTAATCGATTCCTGCGCTGCCAGATTCTGTGCCCCGCGGGCGCTCACCCAACGAACGCCCGGTCGGAGCCATGCAACCGTGACATCGTCGGTCTATGTCCGTCCTCACGCAGCACCCACAGATCACCACCGTCGACGCCGAGCAGCTGGCGCTGATCCGCGCGACCGTACCCTTTGACGCGCTACGCGGCTTCTACGACGACGCGTTCCGCAGACTGCCTGGGGCGATCGCGTCGTCGGGCCTGGCAATCACCGGACCGCCACGTGGGCTGACATTCGGACTCCCTACCGACGCCATCGACGTCGGTGTGGGCTTCCCCGTCGACGGAGTCGTCGAAGCGACCGATGACGTGACGCCGTTCCGAACCCCGGGAGGTCGCGCGGTCACCTACGACCACCGCGGCAACTACGACCATCTGTCCGACGTCTACGCGGAGTTGTTCGCGTGGATTGCCGATCACTCCCTGGTTCGCGGGGATGTCGTGTGGGAGATCTATCTGACTCAGCCGACTCCCGACGCCGATCCAGAGGACATGATCACCCAGATCTTTGTCCCGGTGACAGACGCGGTGTGAACCGTTCGTCGCGCACCATCGACAGCTCGGCGCGCGAGCTCTGCCGCCAGTCCCCCGGCGCCTGCAACGCCACCCCAACGTGACTACCCTCACAATGAGACCCCGGCACGCCCCACCTCACCGTGGGTGGAGTCGCGTGAATGCACACCGAGAGTGAAAGGCCCTGCTCAGAGATGTCCACAGCTGCACACCCCACCGCACAGGTGTATCCGCCGACGCCCGAGTTCGTCGCGCAGGCGAACGGCACCGCCGCGCTCTACGACCATGCCGACGCCGACCGCCTCGAGTTCTGGGCGGAGCAGGGCAGGCGCCTGGACTGGGACACCGATTTCGACCAGGTCCTCGACTGGTCGGATGCACCATTCGCGAAGTGGTTCGTCGGAGGCAAACTCAACGTGGCGGTCAACTGCGTCGACCGCCACGTCGCCGCGGGCAAGGGCGACCGTGTCGCGATCCACTGGGTCGGCGAGCCCGGCGATTCGCGTGACCTCACCTACAGCCAGCTCAAGGACGAGGTGTCCAAGGCGGCCAACTACTTCGCCTCGATCGGCCTGGTCCCCGGCGACCGCGTGGCCATCTACATGCCGATGGTCCCCGAGGCGCTCGTCTCGATGCTCGCGTGCGCACGCCTCGGCCTGACCCACTCGGTGGTGTTCGCCGGGTTCTCCGCAGGCGCGCTGCGCTCCCGCGTCGACGACGCCGAGGCCAAACTCGTCATCACCACCGACGGCCAGTTCCGCCGAGGCAAGCCCGCACCTCTCAAGACCGCCGTCGACGAAGCACTCGGCACCGGCGACGCCGCCGCGAAGTCTGTCGAGAAGGTCCTCGTCGTGCGTCGTACCAATCACGATCCCGATCTGAACTGGGTCGAAGGTCGCGACGTGTGGTGGGAGGACACCGTCGACGAGTCGTCGACTCATCACGAACCGGAAGCCTTCGACTCCGAGCACCCGCTGTTCCTGCTTTACACGTCGGGCACCACCGGTAAGCCCAAGGGCATCGTGCACACCTCGGGCGGTTACCTGACCCAGGCCAGCTACACCTTCCATTACGTCTTCGACCACAAGGAAGGCCGCGACGTCTTCTGGTGCGGCGCCGACATCGGCTGGGTCACCGGCCACTCGTACCTCGTCTACGGGCCGCTCTCCAACGGGGCGACCGAAGTGGTCTACGAGGGCACCCCCAACTCCCCCAACGAGCACCGTCACTTCGAGATCATCGAAAAATACGGTGTCACAACGTATTACATCGCTCCCACGCTGATCCGTACGTTCATGAAGTGGGGCCGCCAGATCCCCGACGCCCATGATCTGAGCTCCATCCGACTGCTCGGCAGCGTCGGCGAACCGATCAACCCCGAGGCGTGGAAGTGGTTCCGCGAGGTCATCGGAGCCAACTCGGCACCCATCGTCGACACCTGGTGGCAGACCGAGACCGGCGCCATCATGATCTCGCCGCTACCCGGCGTCACCGCGACCAAGCCAGGCTCGGCCATGGGACCGCTGCCCGGCATCTCGGCGAAGATCGTCGACGACAACGGCCAGCCTGTCGGCGCGGGCGAGCAGGGCTACCTGGTCCTCGACAAGCCGTGGCCGTCGATGCTTCGCGGCATCTGGGGCGACGACGAGCGCTACCGCGACACATACTGGTCGCGGTTCGCCGAACAGGGTTGGTACTTCGCCGGCGACGGCGCCCGCTACGACGACGACGGGGCACTCTGGGTCCTCGGCCGTGTCGACGACGTCATGAACATCTCCGGCCACCGCATCTCCACCGCGGAGGTCGAATCGGCCCTCGTCGGGCACTCCGGTGTCGCCGAAGCCGCCGTGATCGGAGCTGCCGATGAGACCACCGGGCAGGGCATCGTCGCGTTCGTGATCCTGCGCGAAGGCGTAGCGAACACCGGAGATCAGCTGATCAAGGAGCTCCGCGAGCAGGTGTCGGTGGAGATCTCCCCGATCGCCAAGCCGCGTGAGATCAACGTCGTGCCCGAACTGCCCAAGACCCGATCGGGCAAGATCATGCGACGTCTCCTCAAGGACGTCGCCGAAGGCCGCGAGCTCGGCGACACCTCGACACTGGTCGATCCCTCGGTGTTCGAGGCGATTCGCAGCCGAAAGGGCTGATCCGCACACAGTTGTTCGCCCGTTTTCAGTCATTCGGCGCGGCGCCGGCCGGCAAAAGCCCAGGTCGGCGTCGACGGTCGACGGAAAAATGACTGAAAACGGGCGGGCTGCGTCTGGAGATCTCGTTGTCCCGGCGGCCTTGCTCTTGACCCTGACACGGTGACAGGGTTTTGACTCAGGTCGTGGAGGTGATCACGATGACTCAGACACTCATCGACGCGCTGTCGGCGCCGGATCCGTCGATCCGGCTGCGCGCAGCACTGGCGGCGGGGACCGAACCCGATCCAGCGCTCGTCGACGCACTGGTACACCGCAGCGGCGTTGAATCCGACTTCTTCGTCCGCGACATGCTGACCTGGGCACTCACTCGGACGCCGCACGCAGCGACGGTGCCGCGAGTGGCCGCGGAGTTGGACTCGACGTCGGCGCAGGCGCGCAGCCAGGCATTACACACGCTGTCGAAGATCGGCGATCGCAGTGTCTATCAGCACATCACGGGCCTGCTGCACGATCCAGACGACGACGTAGCCCGGACAGCGTGGCGGACGGCGGTTGCGCTCGTTGCCGATGACGATGAGGACGTCTCCGATCTCGCAGCCGCCTTGGCCGCCGAACTCGGCCGCGGCGACCGAGAGGTGCAGCGCAGTCTCAGTCGTGCGCTGAGCGCGCTCGGCGAGGCAGCAATCGGCGTTCTAGACGCGGCGAGCACAAGCGGCCACGAGGCAGTGCGCATTCACGCCGACGCGACCCGGCGCCTGATGAACGACCCGGGCGGCGGCTTCGCCGACGCAGTCGAACAAGCAAAGCGCGCACTGACACTGCGTGGTGCACCCGTCCGCATCGACGATGCTGATCGGTGAGGTGTCGCGGCATTCGGGCGTGAGCGTCCGGATGCTGCGGCACTACGACCGGCTGGGGCTGGTGCGACCGGCGACCCGCACCGCGGGCGGGTACCGCGACTACTCCCCCGACGACATCGCGCGGCTGTTCCGCGTCGTCGGACTGCGCGCGCTCGGGGTGTCACTGGCAGGAATCAAGACACTGCTGGACACCCCGGGGACCGCCGAACCCGCAGACCTGGTCGACGAGCTCATCGCGAAGACGCGCCAACGCATCACGCGCGAGACCGAGTTGCTCACGCTCCTGACCCGCATCGCCGACGCCGCGCCGACCGACTGGGAGGACGTGCTGAACTCGGTGAAACTACTCCACGACCTCGACTCCGACTCCCCGGCCCTACGCCAGCGGGCAGCGCTGACCGCACACGGCGGGCGACTCTCGCCGGAGGCGCTCGCGAAAGCCGTTCTGGCCGAGCGCGATACGAATGTCGCCGGCACCCTCGTCTGGGCGCTCGCCGATTTCGCCGATCCCGCTGCGGAGGCCGCACTCGGTGCGGGTCTCCTCTCCCCAGACCCCGAGATCCGACGCCGTGCGGTCTCGGCGATCACGAAGCTGAACACCGACACGTCCGTCGAATTGCTGCGACGCACCGCACTCCGCGACACCGACCGTGCCGTCGCCGATGCCGCGTCGCTCGCCCTCGCAACGCGGGGTGACACTGCCATGATCCCGCGGTTGATCAACATGGTCGTCGACGGCAGTCATGACGTCGACGCCGCCGACGCGATCCGCGACCTCGCACACACCTCCGCAACCGCCGACGAGATCGCGATGGAACTCGGCAGGCTCCTCGATGGCGACCACGTCGATCCGCAGGCACGGAGCAGACTCGCCCAGGCACTCGTCGACCTGCCCGGCGAGGTGGCCGTGCACATCCTCGACGCGCACACCGACGACCGCGATCCCGCGGTGGCCGCACTCTCCACGCTGCGACAACACCGCTCCTGACCGGGTCGACCCGCCGCCACGCCACGTCGACGCGGCGGCGGGCACAACCGCGAAGACCCGCGCATGGCAACATATGGCAGGAGAACGCCAAAGACGGAGGATGCTGTGAGTGGAAACGAGTCCGGCCAGTCCGACTACCGCAACGCAGGGGGCAAGACACCGTCGATTCCGTTGAGCGACGCCGACCGCGATTCGTCCGGCGAAGCCAGCGTCGGAAGCCTGGTCAAGAACGCCACCGCGAGTGTCTCGACGCTGTTCCGGTCCGAGGTCGCGCTGGCCAAGGCGGAGCTGGTCGACGACGCGAAGAAAGCGGGGGCGGGCACCGCTCTGCTGATCGTGGCGGGCGTGATGGCTCTGTACGCGAGCTTCTTTTTCTTCTTCTTCCTCGCCGAACTGCTCGACGAGTGGGTCTCGCGCTGGCTCGCGTTCCTGATCGTGTTCGCGATCCTCGTTGTCATCACGCTGATCGCAGCCTTCGTCGGCTACCTCGTGTTCAAACGAGTTCGCGGTCCGAAGAAGACGATCAGCAGCGTCAAGGAGGTGCAGACCGTGCTGCCGGGCCGACACGACGACGGCCCCGGCTCGTCGCTCGGACACGGCGGCAGTCATCCTGCGATACCGCCCGCACGCGAGGCCTGAGATTTGGCCGCAGCCCCCGACCCGTCCAGTGTCCGGTTCGCCGGGCCCTGGCGTCATCTCGACGTACGTGCCAACGGGGTGCGGTTCCACGCGGTCGAGGCCGACGGCCCGGGTACGTCCTCGGAACATCCAGACCGCCCACTCGCCTTGCTGCTTCACGGTTTCGGTGAGTTCTGGTGGAGTTGGCGCCACCAACTGGCCGACCTGACCGAGGCCGGTTACCGAGCTGTCGCGGTCGATCTGCGCGGCTACGGCGACAGCGACAAACCTCCTCGCGGTTACGACGGTTGGACCCTGGCAGGCGATACCAACGGCCTCGTGCGCGCGCTCGGGCATACATCCGCGACGCTCATCGGCCACGCCGACGGCGGGCTGGCATGCTGGGCGACCGCCACGCTGCACCCACGTGCGGTGCGCGCGATCGCGGTCATCTCCTCACCTCATCCGCGGGTCCTGCGGCGCGACGTGTTGCGAGACGCCGAGCAGCGGTCGTCGTTTCTCGGAAACTTCTTGAGCAACCAGGTGCCGCGCATGGCCGAGCGACGACTGACCCGACACAACGGCGCATTCATCGGCGAATACTTCGCCGAGCGGTCGGGGCTCGCATGGCAGGACACCGACGACTACACCGACACTGTCGACAAGAACCGATCCGCGATCCAGATTCCCGGCGCCGCACACTGCAGCCTGGAGTACCAGCGCTGGGTGTTCCGGTCGCAATTTCGACCCGACGGCGTCCGCTTCATGGACCTCATGGAGAAGCGGCTGTCCATCCCGGTCCTCGCGGTGCGCGGCGTCGACGATCCCTACATCACCGACGAATCAGTCGGTGCCGGTGCCGAATGGGCCTCGGACTTTGACTATCGCCCCATCCCCGGCAGCGGTCACTTCGCCCACCAGGAGCGGCCGAGTGAGGTCAGCAAGCTGCTCGGCGACCTCCTCGCCGGCACCGGCCGCGACGACTAGCGCACGCTCGACGTCCCGCGGCGCACAGTCGGCAGGCTCGAGCGCACAGTCGATCGCAAACCCCTCGCCGACCGTGCGCTTCCTACGGCCGAGTGTGCGTCAGGAGTGCACGCACTCGCCCGTGCTCACGCGCGCGGTGCGGCGTTCGGAGGCGTCGAGGTCGGACTTCACCTGCTTGGCGGTGAGCACGAAGCCGGTGTTGTCCGCGGTGTCCTCGGCGGCGCCGAACACGACGCCGAGCACGTCGCCGTCCGGAGTGATCATCGGCCCGCCGGAGTTGCCCTGGCGGATGGTGCCACGCACCGTGTACACCTCGCGCAGCACCTGGTTGGTGCGGTAGATGTCGGGTCCCGACAGGTTGATCGTCTCGCGCACCCGCACCGCGGTCGACGTGAACGGACCGGCCTCGGGATAGCCGAGCACGATCGCGTCGGCTCCCGGCTTCGCCGACGAGTCGTCGAATTGCAGTGCCTTGGCGCTCAATCCGGGGACGTCGAGGACCGCGATGTCGGTGCGGCTGTCGAAGAGCACCACCTTGGCGGCGAGCGAGTCGCCGCCCTCGGTCTGCACCGTCAATCGGCGGGTTCCGGCGACGACGTGCGCGTTGGTCATGACCCGCTCGGGCGCCACGACGAATCCGCTGCCCTCCAACGCCTGCTGGCAGCTCGGGGCAACACCCTCGATCTTCACCACGCTCTGCTGTACTCGCGACACCACCGCGGAATTCTCCAGCGACGTGTCGGGTGGGTCGACGTTCGCGACAGGAGTCTGCACGAAGGGGCCGATCACCTCGGGCAGACCCGAATCGTCGAGCATCGGTCCGAGTTCGCGGGTCGGGAAATCGCGCAGCCACGTCGGGGCGACGGAATCGACACCGCGCAGAATCGTGGATCCGCGCACCGCGCTTGCGATTTCGGGCGACGACGCGCGTCCGAGCGGAATCGCCAGCAGCCAGGCCGCGACCAACACCGCGATGACCTGCAGCATCAGCCCGATCACGCTGTCGACGTGCCGCAGCGCCGTCGACCTGATGCCACCGCGGGCCGCTCGTCCGAGCACCATGCCCGACGTCTCGCCGATGATGACCAGCACCACGAGCAGCGCAACCCCGACGACGAGCCGCATACTTCGATCGTCGATACGTGAAAGTATGTGGGGCGCAATCAAAACGCCTGCCACCGCGCCGAGAATCACGCCGACGACCGCCAGTCCCGACGCCACCGCGCCCTGCCGCCAGCCACTGAGCGCGGCCAGCAGTGCGAGCACGATGACGATCACGTCAACCCATGTCGATCCGCTCACCGGGCGGCATCCTCGGACGCCTCGGTATCTCCGTCGCCGGAATCAGCCGCGCGACGCAGCGTCGGAAATCCGCTCAGCTGAGGCGATCCCGCGCGGGCGATCGCCTCCTCGAGCGGGCGGACGTCGTCGTGGTTCCACGGGACGTCCCACCCCGACGCATCGCTGATCGCCGCGAGGAGTCCACCGGTGAAACCCCACACCAGAAGTCCGTCGACGAAGAATGCCGGACCGCGATAGGCGCGCGCACCCAGCACCGACCGCTGCACCTGAAAACGGTTCTGCGGTGCCAACATCTCGCGCAGATTCACGCGCACAACGCGCGACGTCTCGCCTGCGTCGACGACGCCGACCGGTCCCGGTTCACGCCAGTGCGCGACAACCGGGGTCACCTCGAAGTTCGAGACGGGTACGGGAAAGCTCGGCAGATTGGCGAGGACGTCGACGCTGCTCGCCTCGAGTCCGGTCTCCTCGGTGGCTTCGCGCAGCGCGGTGCCGACGGGATAGTCGTCGCCCGGATCGAACGAGCCGCCGGGGAAAGCCACCTGCCCGCTGTGCTGGCGCAACGTCGGGGCTCGCTCGGTGAGCAGCACCTGTGCGTCGGCGGGCAGGCCGCCCGGATGGTCGGGGTCGGCATCCCACGAGCCGGAGAACAAGATCAGCACCGACGCCGCGCGGCGGTCGCGACGCAGCATCGACGCCCAGCGCGAGCGGTCGCCACCGCGATCGAGCACGCTGTCGGTCACGGCCGAGACATTGCCGGTGAGCTGCCGCAACCACGGAGGAATCTTCGCTGTGTCGACGAGCTGCCCGACGTGTGGCTCCTGCGACGGCTGTTCGGTGCGCGTCACGTGGCGACACCGGTGGCGTCGCGCACGGCGTCGGCAACCTCGTCGACGCTGCCGAACTCCTTGGGAAGTGTTGTGGCAATGGTTCCGTCGGCGCGGAGCAGGATGGTCGACGGGAAGACTCTCGGTGCCCGTAGTGCTGCCGCGACCTTGCCGTCGACGTCGAGGACCGTCGGGAGATGGACGCCGACCTCGCGCAGGAACGTCAACACCGCGAACGGATTACCCGCGCCCTGTTCGGCATGCACGGTGAGCACCGTAACCCGATCGCCCGCGCGCCGCGCGTACTCGGCGAGTACCGGCAGCTCGCGCCGACACGGCAGGCACCACACCGCCCACATATTGATGAGCACGGGCTTTCCCGCAGTTCCGGCCCCGAGGTTGTAGGCGTTGCCGGTTGCCAGACACGGCGCGACGACCCCCGCCAGTGCCGCGCCGGACGATTCCGGCAACCCGGCGTTCGGGCATGGTTCGACGGCGGCGTCGGCGCGGGCCTTCGCGAGCGTGGCGTCGTCGACCTTGGCGTCGGGGACCGCCGCGACGCCGGAGTTGTCGGTCGGCGAACCGAGACTGTTCGACGATCCCGAATCGCGCGGCCAGATGGCGACGATCAACGCGACCATGACGACGAAGAAGACCAGCGTCCAGCGCAACGACGTCGGAAAACGGCTGCGTCGACGCTGGGGTGGCGGGTCGTCGTGCGGGCTCGGTGCGTCGGGGCCCGACGTCGTCGCGGATGTGCCCACTACGCGGAGATCCCTGCGAGCTCGAGGATGTGGTCGGTCTCCGGACCCTTCACGAGCTTTGCCGCCTCGGCTTTGTCCATCGGACCGAGTCCGACGGACGGACAGTCATGCGCGAGCACACAGACGCCACACGCGGGCTTGCGCGCATGACACACGCGCCTGCCGTGGAAGATCACGCGATGCGAGAGGTTGGTCCACTCCTTGCGCTCGAAGAGCTCTCCGACGGCGTGCTCGATCTTGACCGGATCGGTTTCGGTGGTCCACCCCCATCGCTGTACGAGACGCGAGAAGTGGGTGTCGACGGTGATGCCCGGGATGTCGAAGGCGTTGCCGAGCACGACGTTGGCGGTCTTGCGACCGAATCCGGGTAAGCTGACCAGCTCTTTCAGCGTGTGCGGAACCGTGGAGTCGAAACGTTCGACGAGCGCCTGCCCCAGCCCGATGATCGAGTTGGCCTTGTTCCGGTAGAAGCCCGTCGAGCGGATCATCTCCTCGAGTTCGGTGCGATCGGCCCCCGCGTAGTCGGCGGCGGTGCGGTATTTGGCGAACAGCGCGGGTGTCACCTGGTTCACGCGGACGTCGGTGCACTGCGCCGACAGGATGGTCGCGACGGACAATTCGAGCGGGTTGGTGAAGTCCAACTCGCAGTACACGTGCGGGAACTCGACCTTGAGTGCACGGTTCATGCGGCGTGCACGGCGAACCAGACCGAGATGGGTTTCTGTCCTGGCTCCCGCAGCCGACTTACGTGCACTCACACGCTTCAGGTTAGCGATCGACTCCGACCAGGTCGGTGGCGACGGCTTGATAACAAGTCAGTGAAGGCGACGATTCCAGTTATGAGCCTCGTCGGCGGTCGGTGTTTACTGATCGGTATGCAAGGACTCGCCGCACTGCTCTTCCCTGCTGTGTTGATGCTTTTCGCACTCGCGATGGAGAAGGTTCAGCACCACACGGACCGGCTCAGCGTCTCCCGCGACAACGTCGAGGAGTTTCTGCAATCAGCTGAGTCCCAGCACGTGGACACGCTGGCCAGGGACGGATTTCCCGCAGCGCTCGACGAGCTGCGCGAGCGTCGCGCGAGCTGAGCGCAACCCCAGACCGCCACACGAAACGAACTACGTCGACGTCGTCGACCACTCGACGATCACGCCCTCAAGGGCGATCCTCATGATCCACACGGCCCCGCCACAACATCAATTCAGCACGCGCAACACGGCCCCAAAGTGGCGCTAGTGACCCATCCAACACATATGCTTCAGGGCGAGAGTAGCGTTGCTGAGTGCGTGTGTCGTTCACGCGGCCGATGAGAAAGGTTCCTTAGGTGGAGGAAGTACTGGCGCGGGCGGGAATTTTCCAGGGTGTGGAGCCCTCCGCTGTCGCGGCGCTGACCAAGCAACTACAGCCCGTGGATTTTCCGCGCGGACACGTGATCTTCCATGAGGGAGAGCCAGGAGACCGCCTCTACATCATCCTGTCGGGCAAGGTGAAGGTCGGACGACGCTCACCCGACGGACGCGAGAACCTGCTGACCATCATGGGACCGTCCGACATGTTCGGCGAGCTCTCCATCTTCGACCCGGGCCCGCGCACGTCGTCGGCCACCACGGTCACCGAGGTCCGTGCCGTGTCGATGGACCGCGACGCGCTGCGCGCCTGGATCAAGGATCGCCCCGAGATCGCCGAGCAGTTGCTGCGCGTGTTGGCCCGACGCCTGCGTCGCACCAACAACAACCTCGCCGACCTGATCTTCACCGACGTCCCCGGACGCGTTGCCAAGCAGCTCCTGCAGCTCGCACAGCGCTTCGGCACCCAGGAGGGCGGCGCACTGCGCGTCACCCACGACCTGACGCAGGAAGAGATCGCCCAGCTCGTCGGCGCATCCCGCGAAACCGTGAACAAGGCGCTCGCCGACTTCGCACAGCGCGGCTGGCTGCGCCTCGAAGGCAAGAGCGTCCTGATCGCCGACTCCGAGCGACTCGCGCGCCGCGCGCGGTAGTTTCTGGGGGGTTGCACTCGCAACACCATTCACGCCTCCCGCAGGTACTCCAACTGCGCCTTGACCGACATACGGGCGGCAGGCCAGAGCTTCTTGTCGACGTCGGCGTAGACCTTGCGAACCACCTTCATGGGCTTCGCATTCTTCGCCGAGACACCCATCTCTTCGAGCGCGGCCACTATCTGGTCGAGCCGATCCTCACGGTGCTTCTTGTAGTACCGCGCCACGGGCCCGAGGTCGGGATGGTCGGGGCCGTGCGCGGGCAGTAACGTCGCGCCCTCACCCTCGACGATCAACCGGTTCAACGAGTTCAGGTAGTCGCGCAGCGTGCCGTCGCTGGGATCCAGCACGGTGGTGCCACTTCCGAGGATCGTGTCACCGGTGAGAACCGCGCGCTGGTCCTCCCACTCGACGAGAAAGCTCACCGAATCGCCGGTGTGCCCCGGCGTGTGCAGCACCGTGATCTTCAGCCCGGCGACCTCGATGACCTCGCGGTCGGCGAGAGGTGCTGCGCCACGCGAGTGTTCGGCAAGCCGCGCCCGCGTCGGCCCGCCGGTGTGCTTGTGCAGCGTCTTGATCGCGCCGGTGTGGTCGCCGTGCCGGTGTGTGATCAGCGTCAACGCGATTCCGGGTTGCTCGGCGATGCGCTTGACATGCTTCTTGTGCTTACGCGGGCCTGGGTCGACGACGACGCACTCGGCACTACCCGGAGCACGCAGCACCCAGGTGTTGGTGCCGTCGAGTTCCATCATTCCGGGGTTGTCGCACAACAGAACCGACGCAAACGGCGTCACCTCGCGCAGCACCCCGTACGCGGGATGCTGCGCGGCAGAGGCGTCGGACGCCGTGGGAGTTTCGGATTCAGCGGCATCGGATGCAGCGGCGGCAGGGGCGTCACGATCGCCTGGACTCGTCATGCACACAGCGTAATGCGGCTCACACCGCCCGAATCCGACCGCCCTCCCCCGGCGCACTCACGCTGCACACCAACCCGTACCGACTACTGGCCGGAACCGTTCTGACTCTGCTCGGCGGCGGGCCCCACCTGCAGCTGGTCCTGCAGGCTGCGCAGCAGACCGGCGCCCTGGGTGATCACGCCGGTCATGATCTCGTTGACCCCCTCGGCGCCGTTGTACACGGTCAGATTGGCCGAACCGAGCCCCTTGGCGACCTCGGCGACGAGGTCGGGCAACTGCTCGATCAACTGCTGGTCGAGCGCGATCCGGTTGTTCTTCGCCGCCGCCTCCGACGAGATCTCGACGGCCTTCGCCTCGGCCTCGGCGAGGATCTGGGTGCGTCGGGCCTCGGCTTCGGCAGGCTTCACGACCTCCGAGATCAGTTGCTGCTCACGGAGATCGGCCTGCGCCTGCGCCAACACCGACTGCTCGCGGATGATCTCCTGATTCACGCGCGCCTCTGCCAACGGACCCGCCTGCGCCGCCTCGGCATTGGCCTTGTCGGTCTCCGACTTGATCTGCGCGCGCTTGATCGACGTCTCACGCTCGTAGTCGGCCTGGTTGCGCAGTGATTCCTGCTGCGCCTTGGCGGCCTCCTGGTCGGCGCGGGCACGCTCGACGGCGGCCTCACGCTGAACCTTGGCGATGTTCGGTGCAGCAAGGGCGTTGATGTACCCCGAATCCATGTCGTCGATCGACTGGATCTGGAAGGAGTCGACGACCAGCCCGATCGACCCCATCTCACGCTTCGACGCCTCGAGCACCTGACGGGCGAGCGTGTCACGCTCACGGATGATCTGCTCGACGGTCATCGAGCCGACGATCGAACGCAAGTGACCTGAAAAGACTTGTCCGGTGAGCTGATTCATCTCGGCCTCCTGCTCGGAGATGAAACGCTGCCCGGCGTTCACGATGGACACGACGTCGCCGCCGACTTTGTGTGCGATCACCGCGCGCACATTCAACTGGATGCCCTGCGTCGTCACACACACCTCGCGTATCGACGCCTCGTGTAACGCCATAGACAAGTAGCGCACCTTGCGGAAGAAGGGCATCACCCATTTGCCGTGTCCGACAACGACAACGAACGGCGCGCCTTCGTCACCGGACTTCTTGCCCGAGATCAACATCGCCTCGTCCGGTTCGGGAACGTGGTAGCCGAGCATGAACACTCCTCTGCGTTGGGTCGGGTACAGCATGCCGTAACCGACGCGACAACCATCCACCGCGTCGTTCCTTTGTCCGACGCCCCGCACACTGCAGCCCGGGATCACATTGCGGCCGGCGTACGGCAGCTCCTGAAGACGGCGGAACCTCTACACACCATCGGGCGGGGCGATCCACCGTTCGACGTCGACGACGCGCCCGGGCAGCACGCCGATCACGAGGATGTTCTCGCCCTCGTCGATGGCCTCGCGCGCCTGCGCGAGGTACCGTTCGGTGCCTCCGGCGATGCGCAACTCGACCTCACCGAGCGAGTCGCCACCGCCGATGCCGAGCGTCACGATGCCGATCGCACCGACCATGCTTCACCCCCGACTTCGATCCGGTGTGCCGACCATATCGAAGCCGAGCTTCGCGACCATCACGACGACCACCACGAGCAGCACCCACCGCACGAACGAGCTCCCTCGCCCCAGCGCCATATGCGATCCCAGTTGGGCGCCTGCGATGTTCCCGACGGCCAGTGCCAGTCCGAGGAGCCACATCACGTGCCCCTGCGCCGCGAACACCGCGAGCGCACCAAGGTTGGTTCCGGTGTTGATGACCTTGGCCATCGCGGAGCTCTCCAGAAAGCTCGTGCCGACGAGCGCTGTGAGCGTGATGATCAGGAACGTGCCGGTACCGGGACCGAGCACGCCGTCGTAGAAGGCTATGACGACACCGCAGGTCACCAACCCGAGAACGATGGACCGGCGCGACTTTCCCGTCACGTCGTGGGAGCCGAAACGCGGGTTGAGTGCGACGAACAAGCCCACCGCGACCAGCAGGACCAGCACGATCGGGGTGAACACGTCGGCGGGCAGCAGACCCGCGACGAGCGCACCCAGAGCCGAAAAGACGACCGCACAGGCGAAGACCGGGGCGAGGCGTCGAACATCCATCGGTACCCGACGCGAGTAGCGCCATGCGGCAGACGACGTCCCGAAGATCGCCATCAGCTTGTTGGTGCCCAGCGCCGTCGCAGGAACCAGACCGGGGTTGGTGATCAGTAGCGCCGGAATCATGATCAGCCCGCCACCGCCGACGACGGCGTCGACCCAACCCGCGGCGACGGCCGCGACGAGGAGGACTACAACGTCGATACTCACCAGTTGGTGGGTATCACGACTCGGGCGTGACCTCGACGATCAGCTCGACCTCGACCGGCGACGCCAGCGGGAGTTCGGCGACGCCGACAGCCGAGCGCGCGTGGACGCCGGCTTCCCCGAAGATGTCGGCGAGCAGATCCGACGCCCCGTTGAGCACCTGCGGCTGGCCGGAGAAGCCCGGACCGGAGGAGACGTATCCGGTCACCTTCACGATGCGAGTGATCGAGTCGAGCCCGACGAGCGCGTCGATCGCCGACAGCGCATTGAGTGTGCACTGCCTGGCAGCACTGACCGCCTGCTCCGGCGTGACAGTGCCGTCTGCACCCTCGTGGACCTTGCCCCGGAACTCGAGTTTGCCCGACACGAAGGGCAACTGCCCCGACGTGTAGACCAGGTTCCCGATGCGCACGGCCGGGACGTAGTTGGCCACCGGCTTGGCTGCGGGGGGCAGGACGATGCCGATCTGCGGAAGTCGCTCACTCCAGCTCATGAATCGCTCCTCAGCCCTTCGGTCGCTTGAGATATGCCACGTGTTGTTCGCCGGTCGGGCCGGGCAGCACGCTGACCAGTTCCCATCCGTCGGCACCCCAGGTGTCGAGGATCTGTTTCGTGGCGTGCGTCAGCAGCGGCACCGTCGCGTACTCCCAGGCGGTCACTTCAGTCATGGACCCACCCTAACCCGAGCCACCCAGCATCTAAGGTGAAGCTGTGGCCGACAAAACAGCCGACGGGGAGTCGACGCCAGGCACCGCCGACGAAGCGGAGAACACCTGGCCCGAGAGCGCTTCACACGCACGCCTGCACTTCGTCTCGGGCAAGGGCGGAACCGGTAAGACGACCGTCGCCGCGGCGCTCGCATTGGCGTTGGCCGCCGACGGGAAGCGGGTGCTGCTCGTCGAATGCGAGGGTCGTCAGGGAATCGCCCAGCTCTTCGACATTCCGCCGCTCCCCCCGAACGACACACGGATCGCGACCGCCGAGGGCGGTGGCGAGGTGTGGGCACTCGCGATCGACATCGAGCACGCCCTGCTCGAGTACCTCGACATGTTCTACAACCTGGGGTTCGCCGGGCGCGCGATGAAGCGCATAGGCGCAATCGATTTCGTGACCACGGTTGCGCCCGGCCTACGCGACGTGCTGCTCACCGGCAAGATCAAAGAGCGCATCATCCACACCGACAAGGCGGGCAACCGCGTGTACGACGCAGTGGTCGTCGACGCCCCGCCGACCGGCCGGATCGGCAACTTCCTCGACGTCACCACCGCGATGGCCGACCTCGCGAAGACCGGTCCGATCCGCAACCAGAGCGACGGCGTGGCGCGGCTCCTGCACTCCGACGAGACCGTCGTCCACCTGGTGACGCTCCTCGAGGCGATGCCGATCCAGGAGACCGTCGAGGCCGTCGACGACCTGCGGTCCAAGAACGTCAACGTCGGCACCCTCATCATCAACAAGGTCAGCCCCGTCTACCTGCCCGCCGACCAGATCGACGCGATCGCCGAGGGAGTCATCGACGCGCCGAGGATCGCCTCGAGTCTCGCCGACGCACAGATGCCGGTCTCCGACACCGACCTCGCGGGTCTGCTCACCGAGAGCATCGAGCACGCGACGCGCCTACAGGCCCAGCAGATCGCCAAGGCTCAGCTCGACGAGGTCGAAGTGCCGACACTCGAGCTACCACTGCTCGACGAGGGCATCGACCTCGGCTCGCTTTATGAATTGGCCAACCTGCTGCAGAAAGCCGGTGCGTGATGCCGCTCGACCTCAAGATGGGCTCGGTCCTCACCGATCCGGAGACCCGCGTCGTAATCTGTTGTGGCGCAGGCGGTGTCGGCAAGACGACGACTGCTGCCGCGATGGCCGTCTACGCCGCGGAGCACGGCCGCAACGTCGCGGTTCTCACCATCGACCCCGCTCGACGGCTCGCACAGTCGCTCGGCATGACCGAGCTGACCAACGACCCTCAGCCGGTCAGCGTCTCACCGCTCACCGCCGACGGCTCCGGTTCACTCGACGCCATGATGCTCGACATGCGGCGCACCTTCGACGACATGGTGCTCGAACATTCGACGCCCGAGCGCGCGGCGGCGATCATGGAGAACTCCTTCTATCAGACGGTCGCGTCGTCGTTCTCCGGCACGCAGGAGTACATGGCGATGGAGAAGCTCGGCAAGCTGCTCGAGCAGGACCGCTGGGACCTCATCGTCGTCGACACCCCGCCGTCGCGGAATGCACTCGACTTCCTCGACGCCCCGCAACGCCTCGGGTCGTTCTTGTCGGGGCGCCTGATGAAGGTGCTCGTCGGCGGCGGGCGCGGCGTCGGGCGCATGGTCACCGGCGCGATGAGCCTCGCGATGCGTGGTGTGTCGACGATCATCGGCGGCGACATGCTGCGCGACGTCGCGACATTCGTACAATCGCTGGATTCGATGTTCGGCGGCTTCCAGGAGCGCGCACTGCGCACCTATGAGCTGCTCAAGCAACCCGGCACCCGGTTTGCGGTGGTCGCGGCGGCCGAGCCCGACGCCCTGCGCGAGGCAGCGTTCTTCGTCGACCGACTCAGCGAGGAGTCGATGCCGTTGGCGGGCTTGATCCTCAACCGCACGCATCCCAACCTGACGAGCATCTCCGAAGAGGCCGCCCACGTCGCACTCGAGAGAGTCTCCGACGACCTCACCGAAGGCGTGCTGAGACTGCACGCAGCGCGCGCGGCAACCGGCAAACGCGAACTGCATCTCCTGCAACGGTTTACCGCGTCGCACCCGACGGTTCCGATCGTCGGCGTTCCGTCGCTGCCGTTCGAGGTCGCCGACCTCGACGCCCTGCACGCTGTCGCGGAAGAGATCACCGGCAGGGGCTGAGTATCTGATGGCGCAACGTCGGCGAGCACGCACGCAGCCGACCCCGACGCTCCGCGGATTCGCAGGGTCCTACGTCGACGTCGCGGGCCATCGCGAATGGCACGAGGTCGCGGGGAGCGGACCGCCCGTCGTCCTGCTGCACGGCGGGTACGGCGGGGCGTCGTCGTGGGCGCTCACCGCGCCGGTGTTGGTCGGGGCCGGATTCCGGGTGCACGTCCCCGAACGTCGGGGGCACGCGCGGACGCCCGACGTCGACGGCCCGATCACATATCAGGCGATGGCCGACGACACGATCGCCTATCTCGAGAATCACGTCGAGGGTCCGGCACATCTCGTCGGCTGGAGCGACGGTGCCGCTGTTGCCGTGCTGGCCGCGCGCGAGCGCGCCGACCTGATCACGCGCATGGTGTTGATCGGCCAGTATTACAACGACGACGGCAAGGTTGCCGACAGCGCACTGACCGAACTGCTCGATTCCGGGAGTGCGATGGCGGGCCTGCGGTCGCAGTACGCGGCCCTGTCGCCCGATGGCGCCGACCATTTCACGACGTTCGACGCAAAGATGAAGCACCTGTTCGCCACTGAACCGCAGATAGATCTGGATTCGTTGGCGTCGATCACGACTTCGACGATGATTCTGCAGGGCGATCGCGACGAGGTCACCCTCGAGCACAGTTCGGCGGTCGTGGCCGCACTCCCGCACGCGCGTCTGGCGGTACTGCCGGGCAGTCACATGGTGCCGGCGGAGCAACCCGACGCACTCAACACGTTGCTGATCTCGTTCTTGCGCAACGGGTTTCCCCGTTCACCCTGGGGTTGAACCCGGGGGCGAGATCAACCGACAGATACCTCGCGGCGGCGACGCTGAGCCGCGAAGAACTCTGCCCACGAGGTCACCTCGGGATGCTGACGCAACAACGCACGACGCTGACGTTCGGTCATGCCACCCCACACACCGAACTCGACGCGGTTGTCGAGGGCGTCGGCTCCACATTCGAGTTGCACCGGGCAGTGACGGCAGATGACTGCGGCCTTCCGTTGAGCCGCTCCACGAACGAAGAGCTCGTCGGGGTCCTCACCGCGGCAGCGTGCCCGTGCCACCCACGTCAGTCGAGTTTCGTTGGTCGATACCGCCGATGTCGCCATGAGCCGACCCCTGTCTTTTGTCGTTGCGCGCTGTGCGCGACCCGTGCCCGGCACAACGACCCTGCGTCGTTGCCGGCGAATGCTCGCCTCCCACACCACGTCACCGATTTCTGAGGCGGTCGAACGATTCAGAGATGCTCGTGCCACTTCTCGTCGCTGTTGTTATGTGAGTCACATTCTGCACTCAATCTAAGGATCTGTGCATGTGACCGCAACCCCTGAGCCGGAGAAAAATGGCACAACCGTGCAAACTCGCAGGGAAACCGACAAAAGCGTCCCGACAAACCCCCGTCGGTTCGACGCCGAGCGTCGATTCATGCCGACGGAGCGTTCAGTCTGAGACCATCGGGCACCTCACCGGCGGGCCAAACGGTTGTCTCAGAAATCACACGTATCCTGTCCGAGTGCCGAAGTCGAAGAAGCTGTGGTCGCTCGCAGGGGCATGCGTGCTGGCCGGCGTGCTCGTAGCCGGATTGCTCTATCCCGTGGCCAGCGGTGTGGGTATCGCGTCGAATCGCGCGGCGTCGGCAGTGGAGAACGTCTCGTCGGAGTTGCTCAGCGGAACACTGCCCGAGGTCACCACGATGACCGACGCGGCGGGGACACCCATCGCACGACTCTTCGACCAGTACAGATACCAGGTCGGATACAATGACATCTCCCCCGACATGATCCGCGCGATCATCTCGATCGAGGACAGACGCTTCCTCGAGCACGACGGCGTCGACTGGAAGGGCACGATCCGCGCCTTCCTCAAGAACTCGTCGTCGGGCGAGGTCCAGCAGGGTGCGTCGACGCTGGATCAGCAGTACATCAAGAACTACCAGCTCCTCGTACTCGCCCGCACCGAGGCCGACCGGCAGGCAGCCATCGAGACGACCCCCGCCCGCAAGCTGCGTGAGGTGCGCATGGCGCTCACGATGGAGCAGTCGCTGCGCGACGAGGCCAAACGAAAGGGCCTCGACGACGCCGCGGCCAAGCAGGAGGCGAAGAAGCAGATCGTCACCCGCTATCTCAACGTCGTGCCGTTCGGCAACAACGCCTACGGCATCGAAGCCGCTGCCCAGACCTACTTCGGCAAGAGCGCCAAGGATCTCAACGTCGGAGAGTCAGCGCTACTGGCAGGCATGGTGCAGTCGAGTTCGGCGCTGAACCCCTACAGCAATCCCGAGGCCGCGACCGTGCGGCGCAACACCGTCCTCGACACGATGATCGCCAACTTCCCCGACCGACGCGTCGAGCTCGAAGCCGCCAAGAAGGCGCCCCTCGGAGTTCTTCCCCAGCCGCGGACGCCGGTGCAGGGCTGCATCGGTGCCGACAACAACGGCTTCTTCTGCGACTACGCACTGCAGTTCCTGGCCGAGAACGGCATGTCGCGGTCGTCTGTGACCCGCGGCGGCTACATCATCCAGACCACTCTCGAGCCCGAGGTGCAGCGCAACAGCGTGCGGTCGGCACAGGCCAATGTCAGCCCCGACGCCGACGGTGTCGCCGCGGTCATGAGCGTGATCCGGCCGGGCACCAAGTCGCACGACGTCCTGTCGATGGCGTCGAGCCGCAACTACGGACTCAATGCCAACGCAATGCAGACCGTGCAGCCACAACCCTTCTCGCTGGTCGGCGACGGCGCGGGCTCGGTCTTCAAGATCTTCACCGTCGCCGCGGGCCTCGAGAAGGGATTGCCGGGAAACTCGAACATCCCCGTTCCCGGCAGCATCGCCGTCGAGGGTATGGGCGACAGCGGCGGAGCCTTCGGCTGCCCGGTCAACTATTACTGCGTCAAGAACGACGGTAAGTATCCGGCGTCCATGTCGATCACGCAGGCGCTCGCGCAGTCGCCCAACACGGCATTCGTGAAGCTGCTGCAGCAGGTAGGCGTCAAGCCCGCGGTCGACATGGCCGTCCGCCTCGGCATGCGTTCGTACACGGTGCCCGGCTCGTCGGGTTTCGGCGACAAGAGCATTGCCCAGTACGTCAAGGACGGCAACCTGGGTTCGTTCACCCTCGGCCCCTGGCCGGTCAACGCCATCGAGCTCTCGAACGTGGCCGCGACGCTCGGCTCCGGCGGCATGTGGTGTCCGCCGAACCCGGTCAAGTCGATCAGCAAGATCAAGCGTGACCAGTACGGCAACCCGGTCCTCGACCCCGACGGCAAGCCCGCGACCACTCCGGTCGCGTTCAATCCGCCCGCATGCGAACGGGTCGTCGAACCCGGCATGGCCAACACGATGGCCAATCTGATGAGCCAGGACGACAGGGGCGGCGGCACGTCCGCGGGCGCGGCAGGCGCAGCGGGCTGGAACCTTCCGGTGTCGGGCAAGACCGGTACGACGGAAGCGCACCGCTCGGCAGCATTCGTCGGATTCACCAACCAGATGGCCGCAGCCACCTACGTCTACTCCGACGGTCCCAACCCGTCGGGTGTGTGTTCCGGGCCGGCACGACTGTGCGGCGAGGGCGATATTTACGGCGGCATGGAGCCCGCTCGAACGTGGTACTCGGCGCTCACCCCGATCGCGACGAAGTTCGGTCCGGTCAGCCTCCCGCCCGCCGACCCGCGCTACATGAACGGCAACAACAGCGGCCGAATACCGCAGGTCACGGGGCTGCCTGCCAGCGACGCGACGTCGCGTCTGCAAGAAGCGGGCTTCAAGGTGAACCAACTCGAGGTCGACAGCAGCAGGCAGCAGGGCACGGTGGTGTTCACAGCGCCGTCCGACTCTGCGATGCCGGGCAGCACCGTCACGATCTACGTCAGCAACGGCCGAAAGAACGACAGCGGCGACAGCCCCGGCCCGACTCAGACCACCGTCCAGGTGCCTGGCGTCGGCCCGGTGGTGATCCAGCTCCCCGGCTGACACCGACCGGTGAGCTCTCCCGGCTGACGCCGACCGGTGAGCTCTCCCGGCTGACGCCGATCGGTGGGCTGCCTACTGGCAGCCCGCTGGTGCGGGCTCGTCGAAGCGTGCCGTTGAGGTGGTTGGCCTACCACGGTGGCGCGTATCCTGGGTGAATGTCTGATGTCCACACGGATGCCGCATCACGCGTGCGGGCCGCACTCTCGTCTATCGCGTCCTCTTCTGTCGCGTCGTCGTCTATCGGTTCGTTGTCTCCGTCTGGGTCTGTCCGCAAACAACTGTCGTCGCATCGCACCGCGCGTGCCCTCGGCGCGGCGGCGGGCCTCGCCGCGGGCGGACTCTTCTATTCGACGGTGATCGAGCGCAACGCCTTCACGTTGCGGCACGCCACCATGTCGGTCCTCGAACCGGGCGCCGCTCCGCTGCGCGTCCTGCACATCAGCGATCTCCACATGATGCCTAATCAACGTCTCAAGCAGGCGTGGGTATCTGAACTCGAATCGCTCGAACCCGACCTCGTCGTCAACACCGGCGACAACCTCGCCCACCCCGGCGCGGTACCCGCCGTGATTCAGTCGCTTGGCGGATTGCTCTCGCGCCCAGGGCTTTTCGTATTCGGTTCCAACGATTACTTCGGGCCGAGCCCCAAGAACCCGCTCAAGTACTTCAAGACCGATCACGAGCGCACCCACGGCACCCCACTGCCCTGGCAGGATCTGCGTGCGGCGTTCATCGAGCGCGGCTGGCTCGACGCAACGCACTCCGTGCGCGAGCTCGAGGTGTCCGGGGTCCGCGTCGTCGCATCGGGCGTCGACGACCCGCACATCGAGCGCGACCGCTACGACACGATCGCAGGCCGGCCCAACCCGCTTGCGCACCTGCGCCTGGGATTGACGCACTCGCCCGAGCCACGCGTCCTCGACCGCTTCGCCGACGACGGCTACGACCTCGTGATGGCGGGCCACACGCACGGCGGACAGCTCTGCCTGCCCGGCATCGGGGCCATCGTCACCAATTGCCACCTCGACCGTTCCCGCGTCAAGGGACCGTCGAATTGGGGCACGTCGATGAAGTTGCACGTCAGTGCCGGACTCGGCACCTCGCCGTGGGCGCCTGCTCGGTTCTGCTGCCGCCCTGAGGCCAGCCTGCTGACCCTCACTCCGGTCTCACACGGCGACGCCGAGTTCGACGAAGACCACTCGCTGCCGCAGCTGGCCTCCGAGACGAGCTGACAGCTCGATAAGGACTGACGGCTCGATACGGACGTCCCAACAGAAACCGGGGACAGAAACCGGGGACAGAAACACGGGATAGCCCCAGAAACGAGGAGGCCCTGACCTGGATCACTCCGGGTCAGGGCCTACTACTACTTCTCAACCACAAGAAGCTTTGTCGGTTCCGGTTCAACCAGATCCGTTGTCGGGGTGGCGGGATTCGAACCCACGACCTCTTCGTCCCGAACGAAGCGCGCTACCAAGCTGCGCCACACCCCGTGTGCAACCTGCGATAGCTTACCCCCGCGACCGCCCAGCTACTAAATCGCCTGGTCAGAGTGCCGATTGCAGCCGGCGCGAACAGGCGATCGGCAGCGCGAATCCAGACGCGGACACGAGAAGCACGGAGCACAATCCGACCACCCATGGTCGCCCGAGGACTCAGAACAACGCATTCTGAGACAAGGTTTGGCATCACTACCACACAAAAAGGACCCATCTGTCCATGTGGTCACTAGTGTCCACACCAGAACAATCACCTCTCGACAAGCGCGACCAATTCATCAGAATCGACCATGCGAAAGGTACGGGCACATGAGTAGTGAGTTCGAGAAGTATGAGGCGAAACAAGGCACCGCATTCGGAATCACCGTCGTGGCCGCTGCACTTCTGTTCGTAGCCGGCATCGTCGGAGTATTCGCGGGAATCTCCGCGATCGCAGGCGACAATCTCTATGTCGCCACTCCCGACTACATCTACAAATTCAATCTCACCACGTGGGGCTGGATTCATCTGATCATCGGCATCATCGCGATCATCATCGCGGGCGGCCTGGCGGTCGGCTCCGGATGGGCGCGAGTCTCGGCCATCATCATCGCGTCCCTCTCGATCATCGCGCAGTTCCTCTGGCTGCCCTACAACCCGTGGTGGGCGATTCTGATCATCGTCCTCGACATCGTTGTCATCTGGGCCGTGTCCACCTGGGAACCCGACGTCGTCTGACGCCGATCTCCTGACCTGCCAATTCACACCAAAAAGCGGGCGAGCCCTGGACAAGGGCTCGCCCGTTTTCAGTCAATCGGCGCGGTACCGACCAGGAAAAGCCCAGGTCGGCGTCGACGGTCGGCAAGAAAATGACTGAAAACGGGAGGGCGCTGACCGGCCGCCGGCTTCGTGCGTGACAAACCCGGCTTCTTGCGAGACAAAGTCGGCGCGCGAACCCATCCGCCGTGTCTTCGGTGTCGAATCCTGCAACGTTCCCAGAACACCACCCGACCCCAGGAGTCGTCCGATGCACACGCAGCGTCCCGTCCGGATTCTCGTCGTACTCGCCACAGCACTGCTCGCCGCCATGACATCGCTGCTGTCGATGCCCGCACCCGCTCGCGCCGACACCACGCTCCAGCCGGTCAAGAATCTCGACGTCGAGCGCTACCTCGGTACCTGGTGGCAGCAGGCAACCATCCCGGCGTTCTACGGAATTCGCTGCGCCAAGGACACCAACGCCACATACACACTGATCAATTCGACGACGGTCGGTGTCGACAACAAATGCACCAGCTTCACCGGGCAACCCGACGGCATCAAGGGAAAAGCGACAGTCGTCGACCCGAAGAAGAGCAATGCCGCGCTGGCGGTTTCCTTTCCGGGAATCCCGAACACGATCAACACCGGCTCGTTCCCCAATTACGTGATCGCGTGGGTCGCGGATGGCAAGAATCCGAAGGGCCCGTATGAGTACGCCATTGTCGGCGACCCGTACCGGCTGTCGGGTTTCGTGCTGAGCCGACAAAAGGTCGTGAGCAACGAGCAGCTGCACATGCTGCGGCTCAAGACGGAGTCGTTGGGCTTCAACTCGTGCACCTTCCTGATCTCCCCCATCACGGGTGGCCGCTCGGACTACTCGCCGCTCTGCACCGTGTGATCGACCGGCCCGGCGGTGAACTCGGCTCGAGTTCACCGCCGGGCCGATTACCCTGAACGCGTGGACACCGCGCCAAGCCCCACCGCGCTCATCGCCGCCGCGTACCGCATCGCCGACGACCTCCTCTTTCCCGACGCCGCAGAGGTCGACCGCACCGGTGAGGTCCCCGCCACCCACTGGACGGCACTCGCCGACGCCGGGCTGTACGGCATCGCAGCACCGCAAGCAGTAGGCGGGCCGGGGCTCGAGCTCACCCAGGTCATCGAGATCATCGAGGTCCTCACCAGTGGCTGTCTCTCCACGGCCTTCACCTGGCTACAGCATCACGGTGTCGTCATCTCGCTGGCAGGCACCACCAACGACGCCCTGCGGGACGAACTCCTCGACGACGCCGTGTCCGGCCGCATCCGCGCAGGCGTCGCCTACGCGGGTGCGGTACCGACACCGCCGAGGATGAGCGCGTGGCGTACCGCCGGCGGCTGGGTCTTCTCGGGATACGCACCGTTCGTCAGCGGGTGGGGCCACATCGACGTGCTGCAGATCTCGGCGCGCGACGTCGACTCCGACGACGTCATCGCGGCAATCGTTCCCACACACCCGATGTCGGCAGCCATCACGGTCTCGCCGATGCGACTCACCGCGGGCAACGCATCGCACACCGTCAGCCTGCGCGTGGATTCGCTTCCTGTTCTCGACGCCCTCGTGGTCAGCAGGGTCGCGCTCGACGACTTCTTCGCCACCCAGAACATCGGCATCCGACTCAACGGCGCGCTGCCGTTCGGCATCCTCCGCCGCTGCACAGCACTGCTCGACCGGGGAGGCGCAACCGCGCAGGCCCGACGACTCCGCGAGCGCGGCAGCGAGATCCGCACCCGCCTCGACACCTCACTCGCCGACGCCGACGCACTGCTCGCCGCGCGCGCCGACGGGGCGCAGCTGGCAGTCGATGCCGCCGCAGCGCTCGTGGCAGCAGACGGCGGCCGTGCGCTGGTCGTCGGAAGCGACGCCGACCGCCTCTCCCGCGAGGCGACGTTCACCCTCGTCGCCGCTAGTCGCCCCGAATTGAAAGGCTTACTGCTGCAACGCTTCAGCGGAGAGAGCGAGTGATCGTCGACTATTCGGGCCGCACGAAGTCGCGCAGGAACAATGCCTCGGCGATGGCGAGATTCTCGATCTCCGACGGGTCGACGCTCTCGTTCGGCGCGTGGATCAGACACGACGGCTCTTCGACGCCGAGCAGCATGATCTCGGCGTCGGGGAAGGTCTGCTGCAGCACCGTACACAGCGGAATCGATCCACCCTGCCCCTGCATCACCACGTCGCGCCCGTAGGCGGAGCTCATCGCGTCGACCAACGCGTCGAAAGCAGGCCCCTCGGTCGATCCGGAGAACGGCGCCCCGATGGCCTCGCGCTCGATCGAGATCTTCACATGCCAGGGCGCGACCCCTTCGAGGTGCGCGATCAGCGCGTCCTGAGCAACCTTCGCGTCCATGCCGGGCGGAACCCGCAGGTTGATGCGTGCACGTGCACGCGGGGTCACCGCAGCCGACGACCCGACGACCGGCGAACAGTCGATGCCGAGCACCGTTGCGGCCGGGCGCGCCCACACCATGTCCGAAATACGGCCGGAGCCAACGACATCCACGCCGTCGAGCACGGTGGCGTCGCGCCGGAAGTTCTCCGCGGGGTAGTCGATACCGTCGAATTCCTGTGTGGCATCCAGCCCGCGAACAGTGGTGTTGCCGTGCTCGTCACGCAGACTCGCGAGCATCGAGATCAACGCCGCCAAGGCGTCGGGAGCCGCACCACCGAACATGCCCGAATGCATTGCGGATTCCAATGTTTCGACGCTCACGACCACATTGGCGACACCACGAAGACTCGTCGTCAAAGTCGGTTGTCCCACAGTGCAATTGCCGGAGTCGCAGATGAGAATGGCGTCGGCGTCGAGCAATTCGGGATGCTTCGGCACGAAGTCCTCGATACCTCCCGACCCCTGCTCTTCCGAGCCTTCGCCGATGATCTTGATGTTCACTCCGGCCTCGCCCGCGAGTGCGCGCAGCGCGGTGAGGTGGACGGCGATGTTGCCCTTGCAATCTGCTGCACCCCGCCCGTACCAGCGGCCGTCGCGTTCGGTGAGTTCCCAAGCGGGAGACTTCCACGCGTCGGGATCCATCGGCGGTTGGACGTCGTGGTGAAAGTAGAGCAGCACGGTCGGGGCGCCTGCCGGACCCGGGATGTGCCCGGTCACGGCCTTGCTTCCGTCGGCGGTCACATGCGCTTCGACGTCGTGCACCCCGACCTCGGTGAACGCCGCGATCAGCCACTCGACCATCGCGTCGCAGTCGGGCGGAGGCTCACCCGCGGGGTCGTAGACGGATTTGAAGGCAACCATCTCGGCGAGATCGCTGCGAGCCTGCGGCATCAGCTCATGGACTCGAGCACGAATGGGGTCGACAGCCGTGGAATCGGTCATGCTTCGAGTAACTCACATCGCGGGGATCGTGTCACGTCGAGGGCGCAGTACCGCGGTCGACTTGCGGTAGCGCGGTGGCCACACCGGCGCGATACTCGCTGGGAGTCATCTTGAACTCGTCACGAAAATGCTTGCGCAGCAAAGCGGCGGACGTAAAGCCCGACTTCGCAGCAATGACGTCGAGCGCCGACGAATCGTGTTCGTCGAGCAGTTCACGAACGTACGCGACCCGTCGTGCCACGATGAGTTCTGCAGGCGACTGTTCCGCATGGACGAAGTGTCGGTAGAGCTGTCGCCGACCGATCCCCAGCATTTCGGCCATCACGTCTGCAGTGAACTCCGGATCGGCGAAGTGCCGCTCGGTTGCCTCCCGTGCGGCAGCGATGACTACTCGTGTGTTGTCGACGTGGTGAGCGCCAATGTAGCCGATGGTGCTACGAATCAGGCTGATCGCGGCCCACTCGTCCTCTTCGGACACGGGCTGATTGCGCACCGCGGCGTCGACGGCAAAAGCTCGCACGAATCCCGCCGTCGCCAGACCTAACGTCGTCTCCTCGATCGTCGGCAACATCCCGCTACGCGCGGACGTGAGGCCGTCGTCGATCTTGTGTGCCGGGATCATCAGCATCGTCGACTCGCACACGGCCGCGAACTCGCCCACGAACGGGCTGGCCGTCGTGATCAGTGCCAGTTGGTTGGAAAGGTAGCGTTTCGTCCTCCCGAACTGGCGAAATCGCAGTGTTCCGGCCAGGCGATGTACCGCGGCAATCACCAGCGGCGGCCCCTCCTGCGCCGCTACGTCGTCTACCGTGCGTTCCGTACGCCGCGGAGTCGACAGTTCGCAAAGCGCGTGCACCGTCGACAACGGACGGTAGAACACCGACGCGACGAACGACGCCGGTTCCGCGACGGTGAGTCTTCCGAACCCGGCCGAATAGGCGTCGACACCCGACTCACCGCACAACAGCGTGGAGGTGTCCGGGCGTGACGCCTCCAGCTCACGTTTCCATGCCTCGACCGCTCGGCTGTCCAGTCGCGTCGGCGTGGCCTCAGCCATCGCTCGAGCCATCGTCGTGTATGAGGCCCGTGATGTCGTCGTTCGCCTGCACACGACGTCGGAACTCCTGTGGCGTGACGCCGTAGCGGGCCCGAAACCTGTTGCGCAGCGCGTTGGCCGACGGAAAACCGGAAAACTGTGCAAGGCGGGCGATGCTGATGTCGGCCTCGCCGCTCAACAGCTCTCGTGCACACTCGAGCCGACGTTCGACGATCATCTCCGCGGGCGAGTGTCCCGACGGCGCGAGATACCGGTAGAGCTGACGCCTGCTCAGATACAGCCGGCGGGCGAGCACATCAACGTCGAAATCAGAATCCCAATAGTTCTGATCTATGAGCCTGCGCGTCGCAACCCGCGCGAATCGCGCATCGCTCTCTTCGCGCAAGGAGCTCAGGTCGGATTGCCGGATGGCGGTTCGGATCAGATCGACCGCACTCATCTCGGTTTCTGAGTCGATGTGCTTCCCGCGCACCGCGGCTTCCCGGACAAATGTGACCAAGAATGCCGCAATCGCCGAACCAAGAGTCGACCCCATGATCATCGGCGCGAATGATTGCTGCCCCGGCAGGAAATCATTACCCAATAGTTCTGCTGGTACCCACATTCCCAGCGGATCGGTGATGTCGAAGGATTCCACCTCGATCGGCGACCGATTATCGATGACGACGAGTCGATCCGACTGCCCAAAGCGGTATGTGCGGCCGCCGTGGCGGATCTGACCGGACATCGGTAGCTGCTGTGTCGCCACCAAGACGTAATCCGAGCGGTGATGCTTGATCAGTTCGACGGTGCGCGCCGTCGTACAAGGTGTGCGGAGCAGCGCGAATACCGAAGTCACACCCAACGTGCGCCAGAAGACATGCTGCTGCAGTTCCGTCCCGTGCAGCGGCCTGACCGACAGGGCCGAGATGAAGTCCGATGCTCCACTGTCGGCCAAGCAGGTGTGTCGCGACAGCTTCTCCCTCTGCGTCTCGGAAGCGCCCATTCGCTTGTACCAGTCAGCAACGACCTCCGGGTTCAACCGGTATCTCGCCGGCCCGCGCATACGACCCGCTTCAGCATTCGGTCCGCCATCAGTTTTTGGGGTGCCGTCAAACATATCGCTGTCGGACATCGTCACCTGGCTCGAAGTCAGTGTCGTGGATCGGAATCCCCGGAGGGCCGATGTGATTCTCCCAAACAGACGGAACATCCGCTTGCTCAATCGCGAACTCGCTGAATTGTCGAGGCGCGATTCCGAACTCGGACTTGAACCTGTTTCTCAATGTACTGACCGACGTGTATCCCGACCGATGCGCCACTTCGTCGAGGAGTATCGTTTCATCGCCACTCAGAATCTCGCGTGCGCGCCTGAGTCTCCGTTGGTTGATCAACCTCGACGGTGTCGTTCCCGTGTCGTCGAAATGCCGGTAGAGCTGACGCCGGCTCATGAACAACTCCTGCGCAATGGAATCCGGGGAGAAGGAGGGGTCTGTGTACCGGTCCTCGATCATGTCGCGCACGCGTTGACGAACAACGGGCGCGCTTGTCGACGGGTGTCGACCGAGCCGGTTGCCGTGGGTGACGGTGGCGCGCAGTAGTTCGACGACGATGCGTTCGGCCTCTCCACCAACGGCCCGATTCGCGGTTGCGGCATCGGCGACGAAACGTCGCACAAACGCAGCGACCGTGTGAGGGAGTAGTCCATCCGAGCGACCCGGGAGTACCGCATCCGCGACCCCGAGAGCCTCCTCGCGCACCAGCAGGATCGTCAGGTCCGTGACCGCCGTCGTCCAGAGCGCGAAGGGTGTGTGAGTCGGGATCACCGCCATCTGTCCTGGCCGCAGCGTGGCCACTTCGTCGCC
Source organism: Gordonia sp. UBA7860 (assembly GCF_002500165.1). Classification (NCBI taxonomy): domain Bacteria; kingdom Bacillati; phylum Actinomycetota; class Actinomycetes; order Mycobacteriales; family Gordoniaceae; genus Gordonia; species Gordonia sp. UBA7860. The sequence goes on from NZ_DLSO01000048.1 coordinate 46,643, forward strand.
GACTCTGACGTGACTGCATGCGCTCACACCATGAACGACAACGACGACCTCGCCCCCCGTTGCGCGCCCAGCTCCCGCCCCGCGCGTCAGTCGAAACGGGGTGGCCAGACACGCGTAGGCGCGCAGCATCGACATGGTCCGCTGATAGCTGAGCGCCTCGAAACCACTCTGGCCTTCTGCGGCTGCGATGGCCGCATCCGAGAACTGCGCCAATCCGTTTCGCCCCGACAGCGCCCGCGGCGCACGCCCGGTGAGCCCGACCCCGAGGCCCCGCTTCCACCGCACGACGGCATCCTGGGACAGCGACTGCGAGACGTCCCCGGATCGAATGCTGTTCATCGCCTCACCAACCATCGCTGACTTCTCTCGCATACTCGAGGGGCGTGATTCCGTACCGCGCCGTGAAACGATTCCGAAGGGTGGCCACGGACGAGAACCCCGAGGCGTGCGCGATTCCGCTAAGGCCATAGGAACCGCCACGCGCGATCAACTCCCGCGCCCTGTCGAGCCGACGCTGCGCGATCATCTCCGCTGGGGATTCGTCGAACTCAGCGAGCCGACGGTAGAGCTGGCGTCGACTGAGATGTAACAGACCGGCGAGCGACTCGGCGTCGAAGTCAGGATTCCGGTAGTTGCGGTCGATCGCATCGGTCACCCGTTCACGCAGCACAGCCGGGCTGTCGACGGTGTACGTCTCCCGCGACCTGTGTGGATTGAGGGTGGACCGAAGGAGGTCGATCGCCGCCATCTCGGCGTCGAGTTCGACGTCGGCGCCCCGCACCGCGACGTCGTAGGCAAAGTTGCGCAGGAAGACCGCCGTGGCCCGACTCAGCGGCGAATCCTCCATCACGGGATCGGCCTCGGCGAGGTCGGCGTCGTTGACCATGTCGGCGGGCACCCAGACGCTCGCATACTCGGCGGTGGTCGTGTTGGTGATCGAGAAGGTCTCCGACATCGACAGCGCGGCAAGTGGATTGGAGTAGGTGAACGAGTATTGGCGATCGTCGGAGGTCACAAAACCATCCGTGATGGAGTCGGTTGTACCGAACAGAACGAAGTCAGAGTTGTACTCCGAAATGCACTGGGTTGTCCTGTGCATCGTGGACGGCGTGCGGAGCAGCACGTAGGTGAGGACGAACGACAGCGGACGCCAGAAGAGATACTCGTCGAAATTCTCTGCTCCGTCATGCGGTTCCAGCACAAAAGTCGGCATGTAGTTCGCGGCGTCGCCCGCTCCGCTGCGATGTAGATGCCGCGACGAGGCGCTTCCGAGTTGCGGTGACGTGCCCACTCGCCGGTACCAGTCGTTCAGACGTCCGGTATCGAATCGCTTACCCGCGCTCTTGCTCATTCACCTACGCCCGTTCAGAAGTTCGACGCGGCAAGACGATCATCGACGAGACGAAGAAGCAGACGGCACCGATGAACGTGCAACTGTTCGCCAGGACGTCGTCGACGGTATTGCCGTCGGGTGTGATGTACGCACCCACTGCGCTCACGCCGAAAGCGATGCAACCCAACAAGTTGATCTGCGCCGACCACCATCCGACATCACTGGGATTCCACGCCTTGCTGGTGTGGTTGTACGCGACGAGCACGAGTATTCCGCTGACGAGAAACATCACCGAGCCTGCGGCATCCGGCGACCATACGAGATGCTTCTCCGATGCGATGTTGCGCGCGGACAGTGCGGCCGCAGTGCTGGTGTTGAACATCAGAGTGCCGAAGAATTGTGTAGCTGCCGCAAGCCATTCCGCACGCACCATCGTTCCCGGCGCGTAGTCGACGGGCACAGTGACCGCGCCGCTGCGCAGCAATTGCACCAACGCCGCGGCCGTGAAGAACCACGCGCCGATGAAGTAACAGATGTTCGCATTTGCAGCGCCCATCCATATGCCGATCCACGGCGCTGATCCCAACGCGAAGAGCGCGGAGCCGATCATGAAGCCCCAACACTGCTTGGTCAGCGTTGGTGTCAATAACACGCGATGCCAGTCGGGGGTCTCCACAGCGGCAGAGGTCACGACAACTGCTCCTTTCTGTCAGGTACCGAGTTTCGGGCACGTACCGAGACGCACACGCCCTGATCCGTACCTTCTGCCGTCACCACGGCGCTCGGCTGTGGGTGAGCGGGTATCCACTCCCCGCAGCCCGAGAGCCGGAGGTGACAGTGCTCGGCAACGAAGCCGATCAGCAGTGGTGCCGATCGACTACGCCGGCGATCAGTGGTGGAAGTGCGAGCCGGTTCCTTCGCGCGGCATCGCCGTCTCAAGCTTGTCGAGGAAGGCCACTTCGCTCTCGATGTCGGCGAGCAGCGCAGCGGCCAAGTCGTGACTCAGTCCCGCTCGTACCACAATTCGCTGCAGCGTCCAGTCCGCCAGGCCGTCGGCCATGGGATAGGCAGGGACGAGCCAGCCCTTGAGCCGCAAGCGATCTGAGAGATCGTAGAGCGACCACTTGTCGGTGTAACCGTCCTTCAGCTTCCACGCGAACACCGGGATCGTGTCACCGTGGCTGACGAGATCGAACGGCCCCATATCCGCGATCGCGTGCGAGAGGAACAGCGCTACGTCGATGGAACCCTGCTGAATCGCCCGGTATCCTTCGCGTCCGAGTCGCAGGAAGTTGTAGTACTGCAATAGAACCTGGGCGCCGGGACGCGAGAAGTTGAGGGCGAGAGTTGGCATGTCGCCGCCTAGGTAGCTGCAGTGGAACACCATGCTCTCGGGCAACGCCTCGGTGTCGCGCCACACGATCCATCCGAGGCCGGGATAGACCAGCCCGTACTTGTGGCCGGACGTGTTGATCGACACCACCCGCGGTACGCGGAAGTCCCATTCGAGCTCAGGCTGACAGAAAGGCGCAACCATTGCTCCCGACGCCCCGTCGACGTGGATCTTGACGTCGAGTCCGGTGGATGCCTGGATCTCGTCGAGCTTTTCCGAGATCTGTTTGACCGGTTCGTACAGCCCGTTGTAGGTGACGCCGAGGATGGCGACGACTCCGATGGTGTTCTCGTCGACGTACTTTTCGAGATCGTGGCCGTCGAACACGAAGTGTTCTTCGGAGACGGGGACCCAGCGCGGCTCTACCTCGAAGTAGTTGAGGAACTTCTCCCAACACACCTGTACCGCGGTGGACAGCACCAGGTTGGGCTTGTCGATCGGCTTGTTCTCTGCCTTACGTCGATGCTGCCAATGGCGTTTGAGCGCAAGGCCTCCGAGCATCGCGGCTTCGGACGAACCGATGGTCGACGTTCCGATCGCTGCTTCGACGTCGGGCACATGCCACAGATCGGCGATGGTCTTCCAGCATCGGTCTTCGATCGCGGCGGTCGCCGGATACTCGTCCTTGTCGATCATGTTCTTGTCGTAGGTTTCCGAGTACAGCTTCCGTGCTTCGTCATCCATCCACGTCGAGACGAACGTCGCCAGGTTCAGCCGGGCGTTGCCGTCGAGCATCGCCTCGTCGTGGACGATCTGATAGGCGGTCTCGGGCAGACTCATCGAGTCCGGGATGGTGAACTTCGGGAACTCGGTCGCCTCTCCCGGTCGCGCGAATACCGGGTTGAGGACGATGTTCTCGGTGGTGTTGGTGGTCGCACGCGCGTTGGTGTGTTTGCGTGACTTGGTCATTGAGATCTCCTCGATTTCGTTGTGCTTGTGCTTCGGGGGGGACGTCAGAAGGCGAGGTTCGTAGGCTGTCACTCCTACACTTCGACCGGCGGGTACAGGCGATCCATGTTGTACTGCCTGTTTCTTCGCGCGGCCAATGTCGAGACGGCGAGGAACAGGCATGTCAGGCCGATGACGACAGCCAGTGCGATCCAGAATCGACTGTCGACGCCACCGACGGTGAGTTGTCTCAGTCCGGTGACCGTGTACGTCATCGGGTCTACCCAGTGGATGTATTGGAACGGTTTCGTCGTCGTCGGCACGGGATAGATACCTCCCGCGGACGTCAACATGATCATCAGGAAGGCCAGTGTGACAACGCGGCCGACAGCCGGGCCGAATAGCGCGTTGAACATCTGGATCATTGCCATGAACATCGCCACCATCAGAAGCATGAAACCGAAGGTGGCCCAGGGGTGTGTCGGACGAAGCCCGATGGCGAACACGACCACCAGATACAAGATCGCGGCCTGCAAGACTCCGACCACGAGGGTCGGTGCGTAGGAAGCAAGGATCACACGGAATGAGTTGAGTCCCTGAGCAATCGGTCGCGCCTGCAATGGTGTGAACAGCATCCACGCGATGATGCTCCCGACGAACAGTGCCAACCCGAAGAAGAAGGGTGTGAAGCCGGTGCCGAACGTCTTGGCCTCATTGAGAGTGTTCTCCTCGAGCGCGACAGGCTGCGCAAGCGACTTCGCGAACTGCTCCTTTTGCTTCTCAGACCACTTCGGTATGTCCGAAACGCCGTCGTTGACCTTGCCTGCCAGTTGCTGCGTACCATTCGCCAGTTGCGTAGTACCACTGGACAATTGGTCCGCACCGTTACTCAGCTCCACGAGACCGGTACTGAGTTGGGTCGCGCCGCTGCTGAGCTCGTTCGCCGCACCCCGCGCAGACATGATGTCGCTCTTGAGCTTTCCGCTCTCGAGGAGGGTGAGCGCCTGCCTCACCGGACTCTGCGGATCGCTCATCTGCGCCGAGACCACGGCTGCATCGCTCTTCACCTGTGTCAGTTGATTGTTCGCGTCCGGACCGAGTCCCTGCGTCTTGAGGAAGCTCTGGACCGGACTCAGCGCGCCTGCGAGCGCCCTGATATTGGGATCGGTGCTCTGTGCCAGCTGCGCGACGGTGTTGTCGACGAGTGTGCTCGCCTGAGATTGGGTCGTAGAGGCAGTGTTCAACTGTGCCGACACCGCCTGGGAGTTGGTCCCGAGCCGATCGGCCGCCGCTGTCAGTTCGGCTGTCGAGAGTCCGCTGCCTCCAGCGTTGTTCAGCGCCGCAAGAATCGGATCCGTCGCCGAGGTGACAGCCGAGTCGAGTTCATTCAGTCCCCCAGCGAGTTCTCCTGCTCCGTTCTTCGCGGTGACGAGGTTGGTGGAGAGTTCGTGCGCGCCCTGGTTCGCGGTCTTCATGCCGGCATTGAGCTGATTGACTCCTGCCTGCGCTTCTTTGAGCTTGGGGATCAGCTTGCTCACATCGCTGAGCACGATATCGAACGTCTGAGCACCCACCTGCGCGCTCACCTTGTTGACCACCTGTTGGGCCGCATCCTGCCCCATCACCGTCGACAGGTAGTTGTTGGCATCGTTGTAGGTGAAGATCAAACGCGCCGAACGCGGATTGTCGCCGGTCGGCGACGCGACGGACTCGCTGAAGTCGCTGGGCAGCGTGATGGAGAAGTAGTACTTCCCGTCACGCACGCCGTCTGCCGCGTCCTTTTCCGAAACCTCATGCAGATCAAGCTGTTTCGAGTCGACGAGTCCTTGCGCGACCTGCGCACCGGCGTCGAGCTTTTGTCCCTGCACCGTGGTACCGGCGTCGGCATTGACCAACGCGACGGGGATCTTGTCGACCGTATTGAACGGATTCCAGAAGGCCCAGAGATAGAGCGCGCCATACATCAGGGGCATGAGGATGATGACGATGAGTGCGAGGCGGGGCATCCGGCCGCGGTAGTAGCGTTTGAAATCGCTACCCGGAGAGAAGGCTGCGAGCATGTCAGACACGGTCCTCGGTCTCGAGTTGCACGAACTCGTTGTCGGTCAAATTGTGAACCTCGATCACGTCTCGCACGTGAGCGTCAGGGAATGTCCCGTTGACATCTGCGGTGATAACCGTCTGTTGCTCACCGAGTGCCGCTAGTCGATCGAGGAGTTTCTGCGCGCTGTCGATTCGGGTCAGCCGATCGATTCCGCCGACCACAAGGAGTGGGGGCTTGCGTATGTTTGCCACCGCAATCCGCAACATCGCGGCGGTGAGCTCGGGGAGTTCCTCCACGTAGTCGTCGATGTCCGGCAGGGAGTATGGGCCGAAGACGGGTCGGCAGATTCGTTCCATGTCATCAGGCGTTGCACGACCTACCCACTTGTACCACTTTGCCGCCCAACGTATTTGCTCGGTGATAACGTCACTCACCCGAATGGTCTGTTCGATGCCGTCAACCTCGTCGATCCATGCGATCGCCGAGCGGGAGAACAAGTGTTGGGCATTGTTGACCTTGCCGAACGCGTGCAGCTCTCCCGACGACGGTCGCATACGTCCGGCCAGAGTCAGCAGCAGCGATGTTCGACCGCGCCCACCGGAACCGACGAGCACCGTGACGCCACCTCGCCGAATCGTCACATCGGTCGGGCCGAAGATGTGGCCCCACGACGCGCGTACACCGATTCCGTCGGCCCGCAGCAGGGTCTCGTCATCGACACCCACGGCGTCGCCGACGCCAGTGGACTTTTGCACCGCAATGGGCGCGGTCACTGGATCACCGTCTGTCATCACCACTCAATTCACTGGCGCGGCAGCGCCGGACTCGAGAATGGGCAGACCATTCTTCACGGCCGAGCCGTTCTTCATGATCAACGAGAAGTTCTTCTCCGGGTCGGAGATGAGCGAGATGTCGGCAATCGGATCCCCGTCGACGACGAGGAGGTCGGCCCAGGCGCCCTCTGCGATGACACCGAGCGGCGCGGAACCGTAGGGATCGCGATTACCCGCCATGGCAAACAGCTCGGCGTTGCCCGATGTGAGCATCTTGAGCGCCTGTTTGTTCGGGTAGAACTCGCCGAGGCGCGCGGCCATTTCACTTTGCCGCGGAGCTGATTCGGGTTCGAGCAGGAGGTCGGTTCCCCAGGCGGTCTTCACCCCGTACTTCTTGGCCCACGCATACACATCGGCTGTGCCGTTGCAGATTTCGCGATTCTTGCCTGCACGGTCGGCATCGGGATAGCTGTGATCGTGCTCGAAGAACGGCTGCATCGACAACCAGATCTCCTTCTCCGCGATGAGGGCGACCGTCTGCTCGTCTGCGAGATGCCCGTGCTCGATCGAGCGCACACCGGCCTCGATCGCGCGTCGGATTCCCGAGACTGTGTAGACATGCGTCGCGACATAGGTGCCGTAGTCCTCGGCAGCCTGAACCGCCGCGCGCATCTCTTCCGGTGTGAACTGCAGCGTGTAGAGCGGGTCGTACATCGACGCCGCGCCACCGCCAATGGTCAGTTTGATCTGCGAGGCACCCTTGCGGAGTTGTTCACGCACCGCTGTCAGGACATGCGCAACACCATCGGCGACGCGGGTGAAACCGATCGAGTCGGTACGGCTTGGGCCTCCGTCGAACTCGTAAGGGATCTCGTAGACGAAAGCGAAATCGCCGTGACCCGAAGTCTGGGAAATCATCGCCTGGCTGGGATAGATTCGCGGTCCCTCGAACTCACCCTTGTCGATGAGGCTCTTCACCGGAGCTGTATCGCCGCCCATGTCCCGGACAGTGGTGAAACCGCGGAGCAGCATGCGACGAGCTTCGGCAATCGTGTTGCCGAATAGCAGGCCGGTCGCGCCCATCACGAAATCGAGATAGTTGTTGGCATTTCCCATCAGGTGGACGTGGGCGTCTGTGAGCCCTGGCATCAAAAAGCGTCCGCCACCGTCAATGACAGTCGTCGGAGTTCCCGGTGTCTCGCCAACGGGCGAGTCGGAAATGGCACTGATTCGCGATCCCTCGACGACCACATCGGAGTTCTGTCGTACCGAATCGCTGACAGCATCGAATACATTCACATTGCGAATAACTGTCCTCGGTGAGGATTTCTGGCTAGGCATGGGCCAGAGATTAGCGTCGAATTTGTGACGACGTCCATCTCCGTGCCTAGGTGACACATATCCGACCAAATGCGGGACTTATTACCCTAGGAAGAATTTCACAGCCATTTGGCAGCGGAATTGAGCGCACGACAAAGCGGCCGAGACTCTACGGAGCCACAGCCGAACGCCCACCGACCCAGCGCGGGCTCAGAGGTCTAATGTCCACTGCTCACTTTCATGTTCAACGTAACCCACTCAGCTTCGAGGAGATCAGGACCCCTCGAATCCGACACAAAAAGTGAGCCATCGCGTCACGAAAGCAACGGTTGCGATTCGGCGGCCTACTGGAACGAGACGAAGAATGGACTTGGCTCCACATTCATCGTCTGCGCAGGAGTGAGCATCGGTGTGTCCTCGGTATAGAAGTTCTTCCACCCCATCACCACGTTCGGCGGTAGATCCACCAGAATTCGACGCCATGTGTCCATCTTGACCGAGGGAATCCCGTGCCCGTCGGCGTGGATCACGGTCTGCAGTTCCGGTCGTGTGGTCACGATCTGCCGACGGTTCGCGAGCATGTCGGTGTCGAACTCGTGCAGCACGAACAACTTCTGCGGCAACCGATGCTCACGCGTGAGGCCCGCGAGCCAGTCCGACGTCGCGTTGACCTCTGCGGCTCCGACCGAACCGATCTGGGTGAGGTGTACCTGGTCGGGTTTGAGCCGCCACTCGGGGTCGAGTGCGAGTCCGACATGCGGAATCGCCAGGAGATCTGCGTAGCGCTTGGCCTGTGTCAGGAAGTTCATCCGCCCAGGCTGCAGATCCAGCGTGACATAGACGCCTGCCCGGCCCGCAGCCTCGACCCACGGTCGAATCTGCGCGGGATCGATCATCGAGGTGTACGCGCCGCCGTCGCCCGGCGACGCCGATGCGACGGTCACGATGATCTCGAAGGCAGGCACCACCAGTTCGCGGCTCACCCGTTGATACTGCGCTGCGATGCCCTTGACCCGCGCGATTGTCGCAGCAATGTCCTGGCGGCCGAGTGGTCCGAGCGACGGCGCGGCGGGAGAACCGTATAGCGCCACCATGCGCCTGCCGGATGCCACGAGTTGCCCGCCGCCCGGGATCTCCGGCACGGTGACCGCCTCGTCGACACTCCGGGCGAACGTCGGTGTGTCGCCGAACGCCCGTCCCAACGCGATCACGGGAACCGTGCCACGAGCCTCACGCAGTGCGCGCACCGACTCGCCACTCGCTCGCGGGTCCGGCACTGCGACGTCGACGAGTCGTGTTCCGCCTGCCGCGGCGGTGGCGGCCAGGTCGGGGTCGAGCGGCCCCGTTGCAAAGACGACCGGCCTGCGGCCGCCGGGGGCCGGGTTGCCGCGCACCCTGTCGAGACCATCAGAGTGCGTCGTCGACACCAGCGTCGTCGAAAATTGTGACGTCGCGTGCAGGCCCGTATCGCCGGCACCAACCACCCACACCGACCGTGTGCCGAGTCGACGCAACTCGGCTTCGACGCCTGAGCTGGTCGCCGGGCGCGCGGCGAAGACCGGGACATGCTTTGTCGCTGCGGTCTCGGAGATCTGTTTCCAGTCCTCGCCGGTCGCGGAGTCGGTGACCACGATGGCGTCACTGGAACTGCGAAATAGCTTGCTGCTCAATGAAATTGCGGGAGAGCTCGGCACATCGACAACCTGCGGCCCGATCGCCGGGGTGGCGAAGACCGCGACGTCGGGTATGCGTGGGAGCGTCGACGCGGTCGTCAGGAGCGCGATTACGACGAGTGCCGCCAGGAGGGCGACGGCTCGTCCGCGTGAGACCACCGATGCGTCACTCCCCTCGCGATTGCCTACGACCCGTGCCGACGTGCCTTACCAACGTAACAACCCCGTGCCTGCCCGGACTCCATTCGGTTCGTCACGCGGAGTCGCGGCGGTGCAGCCGCAGCACAGACAGCTCGTCGGCGATGCGTTGCGCGTCAGCGTCGGCCGACGGTGTCACCGAGCCGCGCGCCCAGTCGCCGTGTCCGTCGGAGTGATCGAAGCCGAACGGTATGGCAGGCAGCTCGCGGTCCCAGTGCACGCGGATAACCGCGTAGACGACCGGAACCACAAAGACCAGGACGAGAAAGACCAGGAGGAGAGCGTCTGAGAATGTCATGTCAGAAATTGTCTGCCCACTCAAATTCCGCCACCAGTGGCACTAAAGCCAACGTTCGACAATTTTCTGCCATACTGGGTACGTGCTCAACAAGGTGGCAGCGATCCTGCACGGCAACGTCGCACTCTTTGAATTCGGCGTGCTCAACGAGGTGTTCGGCCTCGATCGCACGGGTTACGGCGGCCCGCCATTCGACTTCCGCGTCTGCGCACCCGACCCCTCCCAGCCGCTCAGTATCGGCAACGGCGCGAGCATCGTCGCAACGCATGGACTCGACGCCGCGCGCGACGTCGACCTCGCCGCCATCCCGGGCGGCAGTACGAGTGGCGAGTACCCCGAGGAGGTCCTCGACACCGTGCGCGCGGTCGTCGACAACGGCGGGCGGGTCCTGACAGTGTGCTCGGGCGCATTCGTCGCGGCGGCCGCCGGACTACTCGACGGCCGACGCTGCACCACTCACTGGGCCTACGGCGAGAAGCTCGCCAGCATGTACCCGGCGGCCCGCGTCGACACCGACGTACTGTTCGTCGACGACGGCCCGGTCACCACCAGCGCCGGCACCGCGGCGGGCATCGACGCCGCGCTGCATCTCGTCCGCGAAGAAATCGGGCACGAGGCAGCCAATCTGATCGCGCGACGCATGGTGGTTCCGCCGCATCGCGACGGCGGTCAACGACAGTTCGTCGACACCCCGATCCCCGAGTGCGGCTCAAAAGGCTTCGCCGAGATGCTCGACTGGCTCGTCGAGAACCTCGACCGCGAGGTCCGGGTCGACGAGATGGCTGCCCGCATGCACATGTCGCCGCGGACCTTCGCCAGACGCTTCGGCGACGAGGTGGGCGTATCCCCGCACAAATGGCTCACCGAACAGCGCGTCGCGCACGCGCGTCGGCTGCTGGAGACCACATCGCTGCCGATGGAACAGATCGCCACGCAGGCGGGATTCGGGTCGGCGACGCTGCTGCGTCACCACTTCGCGTCAGCGGTCGGCGTCTCACCCGCGACCTATCGCCGACGCTTCGCCGCCCAACAGGCCGGCTAGCTAGGCGTCGTTCTTCGAGGCTGTGTCAGTAGTTGACGCCTTTTCAGGAGTCGATGCCTTTTCGAGCGTTATCGAGGCAGTCTCGGTGACAACCGGGTCATCGCCTGTCGGCGCGTCGTCGTATGACTCGCTGAACGAGACGCGCGGGGTGGTGGCGACGTGGACCAGTGCGAGTACGCCGTAGACGATCGCGGCGATACCGAAGAGCACCGCCAGCACCACAGCGCCGATGTGTACCGCGCCGAGCACCACTCCGTCTCCGCGCGATGCGACGGCTCCGACTGCGCTGAGCACGGCAGCGAGAAGAGCCCATGCAGCGCCGCGCAGACGCGGCGTCACGATCGATGAGTAGAACAACCGCTGATACAGCGTGACCTCGTACTCCTCGACGGCCGCGAGACGGACCGGATCGCCGTCGGCGAGCTCACGCAGTTCACGCGCCAAACCCGCGGCGCGAGCCAGTCGATCGGCTTCGCGCTCGCGGGTTCGGACATATGCGATGGTCGCGACCGTGGCTGCAACGAGCCCAAGGCCGACCATGACCCCCAGATCATTCACGCACTAGACGCTACAGCGCGGGCGTCTCACGCAATCTGTGCTTGCCACATCCAGTGGAGTTGTTCCAGTTTGGCGGCGAACGAGATCAGCAGATCCTGGGTGACCGGATCGGCCTCTTCCGTCTCGTCGATCCGCGTACGCAGACCGGCGATCACAGCCTTGAGGTTCTCGACGATCGACGCGATGACCTCGGTGTCGGACGTCCAACCGTCACCGAATCCGGTGGTGCCCGCCGTCTTGGCGACGGTCTCGGCCCGACCGTCGGGCGAGACGCCGATCGCGGTCGCACGTTCAGCCGCCTGATCGGTGAACTCGCGGCTCACCGTGACCAGCTCGTCGAGCTCGAGGTGGACCGAACGGAAGTTCCGTCCGACCACATTCCAGTGGGCCTGCTTGGCGACCAGGGACAGATCGATCAGATCGACAAGGGTCTGCTGTAGCGCGTTACCGGTGACCGTCTTCTGCTCATCGGTCAGGGTGCTCGTGATCGGAGTGTTCGTCATTGTGTGACTCCTTCTCTCTCTCGGTGCCGCCGGTAAGCGGCTTGAATGCTGCCGCCGGTAGGCGGGCTTGCGGTTGTGCCCGGCGCCGGGCTGTGGCGCCGGGCTCGCAACGGTCGCGTCGGTGTCAGACGCGAACCGTCAGATTGTGGGCGATGTTGCCCTTTGTCGCCTTGGAGTAGGGGCAGAAGGCATGTGCGCCCTCGGCGAGTTCCTTTGCCTTGGCTTCGTCGACGCCGGGAATGTAGGTCTCGATGTCGGCGACGAGTCCGAACCCGCCGTCAGCCGGGTCCTTGCCGATGCCGATGGTGACGGTGACCGTCGAGTCGTCGGGAACCGGCGAGCCCGCGTTCTTGGAGGTCGCACGCAGTGCGCCGAGGAAGCAGGCCGCATAGCCCGCCGAGAAGAGTTCCTCGGGGTTGCTGCCTTCTCCGCTGCCACCGAGCTCCTTCGGTGGGCGCAGGTCCAGATCGATCTGTCCGCTGGCGGATACGACCTCGCCGTCGCGGCCGCCGCCGGTCGCCGTGGACGAGATGGTGTAAGCGGGTTCGATGGCCATGTGTGTTCTCCTCTGTGAATGGACACTGCTGTACAAATGGATACTGCTGCCTAGATGGAGACTGCCTGAGATGTGGTACTTCTTTGTCTTACAACAGCTCTCGCGATCGTGCTGTTCCGATATCGCAGATGTTCAGCAAGATTTCAGTCTCAGAGTCCTGCTCGGACGCCCGATTCGACCTTCTTGCCCAGATCCTCGTCGACGTTTCGCCAGTACTCGAACACTCGCGACAGCACCGGCTCGCTGACACCGCCGAGCACGTGTCCGACGATGTTGTCGACGAGGCGTTCGCGTGCGGCATCGTCGAGCACGTCGCGCACCATCGTGCCCGCCTGCGCCCAATCGCTGTCCTCGGCGTGCTCGATGTAGCCGGCACGCACCGCCGCGCCGTCGAAGGACCAGAGCCCTTCGTCGCCCGCGGCACCCGGATCGGCGTGCGGTCCACCAAATGAATTGGGCGCGTATACCGGAACGTCGGGGGCGGAGAAGTTGTATGCCATCGCACCCTCCTTGGAGTACGTGTTGACCTCTGCGCGTTTCGCCGAATTGACCGGCAGCTGAGCGTAATTCGTCCCGATGCGGTAGCGATGCGCGTCCGCATAGGCAAAGACCCTGCCAAGCAACATCTTGTCGGGCGAGAAGCCCACTCCGGGAACCACATTCGACGGCTCGAACGATGCCAGTTCGATCTCGGAGAAGAAGTTCTGCGGGTTGCGGTTCAGCGTCCAGGTGCCCACCTCGATCAGCGGGTAGTCCTGCTGCGACCAGACCTTGGTGAGGTCGAACGGATTGAAGCGGTACTCCTCCGCCTCGTCGACCGGCATGATCTGGACCTTGAGTGTCCAACTCGGGAACTCGCCGTTCTCGATCGCCTCGTACAGATCCTGGCGGTGATAGTCGGGATCACTGCCTGCCAGCGTGTCGGCCTCCGCCTGCGTGAGGAACTCGATGCCCTGATCGGTCTTGAAGTGGTACTTCACCCAGAAGCGCTCGCCGTCGGCATTGACCCACTGATACGTGTGGGAGCCGAATCCGTCCATATGCCGCCACGACTTCGGGATGCCTCGATCACCCATCAACCAGGTGACCTGATGCGCGGTCTCGGGCCGCAACGTCCAGAAGTCCCACTGCATGTTGTGATCGCGAAGCCCTGAACCGGGAAGTCGCTTCTGCGAACGGATGAAGTCGGGGAACTTGATCGGATCCTTGATGAAGAAGACCGGCGTGTTGTTGCCAACCAGATCGTAGTTGCCGTCCTCGGTGTAGAACTTGATCGCGAATCCGCGGGGATCGCGCCAGGTATCGGGGCTACCCTGCTCGCCCGCGACCGTCGAAAAGCGTACGAGCGATTCGGTTTTCGCGCCCGGCGCGAACAGCTTGGCCTTGGTGTAGCGCGACACGTCACCCGTGATCACGAGTTCGCCGAACGCCCCGCCGCCCTTGGCGTGCACG
>NZ_DLSO01000051.1:0-39898 GCF_002500165.1 Gordonia sp. UBA7860
TCGAGCTGCCAGCAGTTTGGCGCGGTTGTGGAACGTCTCGCGGGCGGGATGATCTGTCGCCGCCTCGTCGTCGAGTGCGTCGGCAATGTCGCCCACGAGCGGCACCGGACCGGTGAACCGCACATCGGAGAGTGATGCGAATACCGCCAACAGCGCCGCGACGTACGCCGCGAATCGGAACCGCGGATCGACGCGAAGACGAGGCGAAAGGTCAATTCCGCTGCCGCCCAGAGCATCTCGCAACGGCCCCTCGATGGGTGCTGCGACGACGACCTCTGCGCGTCGACGCTGCGCCCGTGCCGCGGCATCCGCGAGTGCCATGTCGGCCGCGTCGTCGCCCGCGACGACAACCACATCGAGTGGACCGACCCAGCCCGGCAGGGCGGGCGCGGAGACGATCGGCACATCGACGCGGGTGGCGACGCAGGCCACGACGAGCGCGACGGCGTCGCGGGCAACGCTCGACACGCCGTGCACGATGACAACACTTCGGGGCCGCAGCGCCGCCAACGGTTCGAGGACGCCCTCACGCATGGCCTCGGCAACGGCACGCACCTGCGCACCCGTCAACGCCGCCGCCTGCAGCAGACCCTCGGAGTCGCCTGCAATCAGATCGTCGACATCATCGAGGTCGGCGGCATCTGTACGCATAGGGTCAGCCTAGCGACGCATGGCGTCGCTGCCCACACACAGCCATATTCTGATCCACCAGATCTCGCGGGCGCATCAGTCGACCGGGTCGGGCAACACACGAAGATGCCCACGCCTGCCGGGGCGCGGCTTCACCGCTCCGCTTCGGCGAGCAGCGTCGGCCCCGGAACGCACATCGGGACCCGAGCGCACGTCGGTCGTCGACGTACCCGCACGATGACGGCCTGCGTGAACGTCGTCGAACGCCTCCTGGTCGAAACCGGGCGCGCGTCCCACAGCACCTGCGATTCCGCGTGCACCGACCTCACGCCCACCGACCTCGCGCACAGCCTCGGCGAGGGCGGTCAGTTCGTAGTCTTCGGCGACCGGCGCCGAGAATCCCCGCTTACTGCGCAGCATCTCCCACCCGCGCGGCACAGTGATGCGGCGCGCGTGCTCGTCGCACAGATCCCACGAATGCGGCTCATCCGACGTGGCGAGAGGACCGATGACCGCCGTCGACTCGGCGTACACAAAGGTCAGGGTCGCCACCGCCGACCGGGAGCAAGCCGGGCGGCAGCATTGTCGGGGAAGCTTCACAGCAGAAAGGTTAGTCCCACGCCCCGGCGAACGGTGAGGCGACACGCGGCGCGGAGTCGGACACGCAGCCCGGGGTCCGACACGCGGCACGCATCTCCGACGCGACAGCGGACGGTGGAGACTTACAATCTCGGCATGCGTATCGAACGGCGGCGCGCCACGCGCGATCGAAGCCAGGGTTCGCCGGTGCGCTCCTCGGAGAACCGGGTGTCCGATATGCGGCTCTCGGCCGTCCGCGCGGCGCGTCGAGCACGTCGCGACCGACGAGGCCGGGGTCTGCGCTCACCGCTGCTGCCCCAGGGTGTGCCGGCGTGGCGTAGTAAGTCGGACGAATTCGACACGGTCGTCCTCGAGGCGTTCGCGGAGATAGATGCACGTTGGCACGATCAACTCTCGGGACTCGACATCGCCGTCGACGAGATCCCACGTCTTCTCCCGCGTGACCCGGAAACCGTGCAGTGGCCCGACGAGGTGACAGCCGACGGTGCCGTTCCGCTTGCGCGGTTGATGCCCGCGGGGGTCGATGTACACGGAGCGCCGACCAGGGCGCAGATCATCCTCTTCCGCCGGCCACTGGAGAGCAGGGCGAAGAAGGGCGAGGACCTACTCGACCTCGTTCACGAGGTCTTGGTACAGCAGGTCGCGACACACCTCGGACTCGACGAGGACATCATCGACCGGGGACCCGAGTAGGCGTCAGATAATGCCGCGCTTGAGGCGTCGACGCTCACGCTCGGACAGTCCGCCCCAGATTCCGAAACGCTCGTCATTGTGCAAGGCGTACTCGAGGCACTCGGCCTTCACCTCGCAGCCCTGGCAGATGCGCTTCGCCTCGCGGGTGGAGCCACCCTTCTCCGGGAAGAAGGCCTCCGGATCGGTCTGCGCGCACAGCGCGCGATCTTGCCATTGGTCTTCGATCTCGTCGAACAGGGCCTCGAAGTCGTTGGGCACCAAGGAAAGATGGCGCCGCTGCGAGTTCTCGTCAGCGCCGAGTGACACCTCAGGTGTCCCGATCTCAGGTGTCCCGATGAATGAATCATCAACGGGCCCAAGGGTTGTGTAATTCGCATCCCCACTCAACGGGGACGCGATCTCTGAATGTCCGTGTGGTTCAAGGGGATTGCCGATCGCGTTGTCGAATGCCATCGTCGGCGCCTCCTGCCTGGGAAGTCGTTGTTCTCTGTCGTCACGGCGGCGCGGCATCGGTGCCACACCACCACTCATACCCGTACATTCTCGATCTTCACCAAGTGTCCGGCGCGACCTGGCACCACCACGGTGTCGGATCAACCTTTCTGAATTCGAACACGTGATCGAACTTCGTTGCGATGCACCGATTCTCGATCTCGAACCAGAAATGACACTGATGTGATTAGACACGCCAGAGACGTGTCCGGTCAAGTTGAATCGAAATATTCCTTAATACCATCGACTGACAAAAACTCCCCGTAAGACACGAGTTGTGTTGCGGGGACACATCAATGTCACATCGGACGCGAATGGCGGGCGCAGCGTCGTGGTCCATGATATCGATTCGATCCGGACTCACTAGAGTGGGTCGTTGTGAAGGTGACGGTACTCGTCGGCGGTGTCGGCGGCGCACGATTTTTGTCCGGAGTTCGCGAACTGCTCGGTCCGACGCCGTTTCCCGACGCCGCGGGCGACGCGGCGTCGAGCAGCGGAAACGAGATCACCGCGGTGGTCAACGTCGGTGACGACGCATGGATGCACGGCGTGCGCATCTGTCCCGATCTCGACACCTGTATGTACACGCTCGGCGGCGGAATCGACCCGGAGCGCAGTTGGGGTCGAGCCGACGAGTCGTGGCACGCCAAGGAGGAACTGGCCGCCTACGGAGCCGATCCCGACTGGTTCGGACTCGGCGACCGCGATCTGGCGACACATCTGATCCGCACCCAGATGCTCGACGCCGGATACCGGCTCTCCGATGTCACCGCCGCGCTGTGTCGGCGTTGGCAGCCCGGCGTGCGACTTCTTCCCGCCACCGACGAACGTCACGAGACACACGTCGTCGTCTCCAAACCCGATGGGCGCGAAGGCGAGCGCGTCGCGATCCATTTCCAGGAGTGGTGGGTTCGCCATCGTGCGCAGATCCCGACGTTCGGGTTCGCACAGGTCGGGTCCGACGACACCGCGCCAGCACCGGGGGTGGCCGAAGCGATCGCAGACGCCGACATCGTCCTGCTCGCACCGAGCAATCCCGTCGTCAGCATCGGCGCGATCGTCAGCGTCCCCGGCATCCGAAGCGCGTTGCGCACAACGTCGGCACCCGTGGTCGGCATCTCACCGGTCATCGACAATCGACCGCTGCGGGGAATGGCCGACGAATGCCTGTCGGTCATCGGCGTCGAGTCCTCCGCAGAGGCGATCGCCGCCCACTACGGGGCCCGCAGTGGCAACGGAATCCTCGACGGATGGCTGATCGCCGAGGGCGACACCGCACACGTCGATGGCATCGCCATCGGAGCGGCACCACTGCTGATGAGCGATCCACAGACGACCGCCGTGATGGTCCGTGACGCGTGTGCCCTCGTCGGCGTCGACATTCCACACCCCGCCCGCCCCGACGCCGCCGGAGACGCCCGATGACGGCCGACGCCGGCGCAGCATCGCGGGACGGAGCACTCCGCGACCACCGCGCCCCCGCGGCTCTGGAGATCATCCCCGTCACCGGTCTGCCCGAGTTCGACGCCACCACCGACCTCGCCGCGGAGATCACACGCCGCGCCCCGTGGTTGCGCAACGACGACGTCGTCGTCGTCACCAGCAAGGTCTTCTCCAAGACCGAGGGCCGGATGATTCCGGCACCCACCGACCCCGACGAGCGTGATGCCCTGCGGCGCAAGCTCATCGAAGCCGAGTCGGTGCGCGTCCTCGCGCGCAAGAACCGCACGCTCATCACAGAGAACAAACTCGGCCTCGTGCAGGCGGCCGCGGGCGTCGACGGTTCCAACGTGCCCACCGACCAGATCGCGCTACTCCCCGACGACCCCGACGGCAGCGCGCGGCTGTTGCGTGAGGCCATCGCCGAGCGCACGGGTCACCACGTCGCGGTCATCGTCACCGACACGATGGGCCGCGCGTGGCGTACCGGTCAGACCGACGTCGCCATCGGCGCGTCGGGAATCGCCGTGAGCCACCCCTACGAGGGCGGCGAGGATTCGTACGGCAACCCGTTGATCGTCACCGACATCGCCGTTGCTGACGAGATCGCCTCTGCCGCAGACCTGGTGAAGGGAAAGCTCGACGGCGTGCCGGTCGCGGTGGTGCGGGGGCTTCGCGTGCACGACGACGGGTCGTCGGCGGCCCAGCTCGTCCGACCGGCCGACGAGGACCTGTTCCGCCTCGGGACCGCCGAGGCGATCGACCAGGGCAGGATCGAGGCGATCCGAACCCGACGATCGATCCGGTCGTTCTCAGAAGAAGCCGTTGCGCCCGAAGATCTCCGAGCCGCTTTCGCCGACGCGTTGACCGCGCCTGCGCCCCACCACACGCATCCGTTCCGCTTCGTCTGGGTGCGTTCACGCGAGCGTCGTGTCCGCCTCCTCGATGCGATGGGTGACGCGTGGCGGGCCGACCTCTCGTCGGACGACAAGTCACCGGAGTCGATCGCCAAACGCGTGCGGCGCGGCCAGATACTCTACGACGCACCGGAACTGGTGATCCCGATGCTCACCGGCGACGGCGCGCACACCTACCCCGACTCACGTCGCAACGCCGCGGAGCACACGATGTTCACCGTCGCCGCGGGCGGCGCGGTCGCGAGCCTGCTCGTCGCGCTGTCTGCCCGCGGACTCGGCAGTTGCTGGGTCGGGTCGACGATCTTCGCGCCGGAGGTCGTGCGTCGCGAGCTCGACGTCGACCCGTCGTGGGAACCGTTGGGCGCCATCGCCATCGGGCACCCCGCCGAGCCACAGCAGCTACGCGAGCCGGCCCCGACCGACGAGTGGGTGATCGAGAGATGAGCACTGATTCCCTGCACTCATCGGCCGTCGAACTTCTTCGGTCATGGAATGTGCAGGCGCCCGAACAGGATTCGCTGCGCCACGCCTATCTCGCATTTCTCGACGCGCAGCCGGATGCATGTCTACGCCGCAGCGTGCCCGGACATCTCACCGCGTCGACGATCGTGTTCGACGCCACGCACACCCACGTCCTGCTGACACTGCATCCGCGTGTGGGCAAATGGATTCAGCTCGGTGGGCACTGCGAGGAATCCGACGACTCGATCGCCGACGCCGCACTGCGCGAAGCGCGCGAGGAGTCGGGGATCGACGACCTCACGCTCGGCGCATTGGCGCAACTGCACACCCACCCCATCACCTGCTCGCTCGGCGTGCCGACCCGACACCTCGACGTCCGCTTCGCCGCGGTCGCGCCGCCGCAACCGGATGGCAAGCTGCCGCACTTCGACATCAGCTCGGAGTCGGACGACCTGCGCTGGTGGCCCGTGGACGCGCTGCCCCATGACGACGGCACCGAGATCGAATCCCTCGTCGCCGCCGCCCTGGCGCAGCTCGCGGCCCGACAGCAGGGTTGAGAGCACCCTGCCGCGAGCGTGAGCTCAGATGCGGATGCCCTTGCCGACGGTGACCACCTCGCCGTTGCTGACGGCGAAGCGGTCGCGGTCGGCAGCGAGGTCGACGCCGACCTGCCCGCCGTCGGAGACGACGACGTTCTTGTCGAGAATCGCATGCCGCACAACGGCGCCCTTGCCGATCCGCACGCCGGGCATCAACACACTGCCCTCGACGATCGCGCCGTCTTCGACATGCACGTTCGCAGAGATGACCGACTGCGACACCGTTCCACCCGAGATGATGCTGCCGCCGCCGACGACGGAATCCTGCGCAGAGCCACCCTGCACGAACTTGGCAGGCGGAACGTTCAACGACTCGGCACGTATCGGCCAGTTCTGGTTGTAGAGATTGAAGACCGGGTGCACCGACACGAGATCCATGTGGGCGTCGTAGAATGCGTCGAGCGTTCCGACGTCACGCCAGTAGCCCTTGTCGCGTTCGGTTGCCCCGGGAACCTCGTTGTCCTTGAAGTCGTAGACGTAGGCGGCCTTGCGGTCGACGAAGCTCGGGATGATGTCGCCACCCATGTCGTGATCGGAGTCGGCATCGGCCGCGTCCTTGATGATCGCCTCGACAAGAGCATCCGTCGTGAACACGTAGTTGCCCATCGACGCAAAGGTGACGTCCGGATCGTCAGGCGTCCCAGGCGGATCGCTCGGCTTCTCCAGGAAACGCGTGATCTTGCCCGAGTCATCGGAGTCGATGACACCGAAGGCCGACGCCTCGACGCGCGGCACCCGAATGCCTGCCACGGTCACCTCGGCACCGGACGCGATGTGCGCCTCGACCATCTGCGATGGATCCATCCGGTACACGTGATCGGCACCGAACACGACGATGTACTCCGGCTGCTCGTCGAAGATCAGGTTCAGCGACTGATAGATCGCGTCGGCACTGCCCGTGTACCACCTCGGACCGAGACGCTGCTGCGCCGGGACGGGCGTGATGTACTCGCCATGAAATCCTGATGTCCACCAAGTTTGCGAGATGTGACGGTCGAGCGAGTGCGACTTGTACTGTGTCAGCACACAGATTCGCTCGTACCCCGCGTTGACCAGATTCGAGAGCACGAAGTCGATCAGCCGGTACGCACCGCCGAACGGAACGGCGGGTTTGGCGCGGTCCTTGGTTAACGGGTACAGGCGTTTTCCCTCGCCACCGGCGAGGACGATTCCGAGAACGTGCGGCTGCGATCTCACACTCCCAACGTAACCGCCAACCATCAGTGGGGCCATACGAATCGCGGGTCCGTTCTCGAGCGATTCCATGCGTGAATGGCGAACTCCGACGCATGGCACTAGCGTCAGGACCCATGAGGGTGGCGATGATGACGCGGGAGTATCCACCCGAGGTCTACGGCGGTGCGGGAGTTCATGTCACCGAACTGGTCCGGCATCTTCGAAGTCTCGTCACCGTGGACGTGCACTGCATGGGCGTCCCCCGGGACGACGCCTTCGTCTACTCCCCCGACCCCGCACTGGCCGACGCCAATCCGGCGCTGTCGATGCTCTCGACGGATCTTCGGATGACGCAGGGAGCGGCAGGCGCCGACATCGCGCACTCGCACACCTGGTACACCGGTACCGCCGGGCATCTCGCCGCTCGCCTGTACGGCATTCCACACATCCTGACCGCCCACTCCCTCGAACCACTGCGGCCCTGGAAGGCCGAGCAACTCGGCGGCGGCTATCAGGTGTCGAGTTGGTCGGAACGCAACGCCGTCGAGTACGCCGATGCCGTCATCGCGGTGAGTTCGGGCATGCGCGCCGACGTGGTGAACGCCTACCCGCGGTTGGACCCTGAGCGAGTTCACGTCGTGCGCAACGGAATCGACACGACGCTGTGGTACCCGGTCGACGAGCCGTACAACCAGGAGTCGACGCTCGTGCGGCTGGGAGTCGACCCGAAGCGTCCCGTCGTCGCGTTCGTCGGACGCATCACGCGCCAGAAGGGCGTCGGACATCTCATCGCCGCCGCACATCATTTCGATCCGGCGATCCAGCTCGTCTTGTGTGCAGGCGCCCCCGACACCCCCGAGATCGCAGCGCAGACCGAGGCCGCCGTGGCCGAGCTCGCTGCCGCGCGCGACGGAGTGTATTGGGTGCGAGAGATGCTCCCGCTACCTCGAATCCGCGAGATCCTCACCGCGGCAGATGTTTTCGTGTGCCCCTCGGTGTACGAGCCACTCGGAATCGTCAACCTCGAGGCGATGGCGTGCCAAACGGCTGTAGTCGCGTCGGCCGTCGGCGGTATCCCGGAAGTGGTGCGCGACAACGTCACCGGACGACTCGTTCCCTACGATCCCACCGATGCGGTCGGCTTCGAACGCGGAATCGCCGAGGCAGTCAACGACGTCGTGGGCGATCCGACAGCGGCCACCGCGATGGGTATCGCAGGAAGCGAGCGCGCCGAATCCGAGTTCTCGTGGGACTCCATCGCCGAACAGACACTCGACGTCTACCGGTCGACGCTGGCCTGACACACCGTGACCGTCACGGCGACGGTGACCGGCGTCGTCGACGATCCCGGCGCGAATGCGTGTGCGGCACGCTCGATCTCGTCACGATCGCGATGGAAGGCCGTCGGCCCCATGGCCACGAGGTCGGCGATCGTCGACGCCGACACGTCACGGCGGTCACGGACCACCGTGTGCTCGACGATATCGAAACGCTCACCGACCGCGGCGGAGACGGCGTCGGACTTGTCGGCAGCGACCGACAGCATCGACATCGGCTCGATCAGCTCGTCGAGGGGATCGGGTTGCGGCGTGACGATGATCCACCGCCCACCGCGGCGCAGAATGCGCGCGGTCTCGTCGACGTTGCGCGGCGCGAACACCGACAGCACGACGTCGGCGCAGTCGTCGACGAATGGGAGATCGCGCCAGACGTCGGCGACGACGGCACCGGCGCCGGGAATCCTGCGCGTCAACGCGCGGGCACAGTATTTCGAGAGATCGACACCAACGCCGCGAGAGTGCTCGACGCCGTCGAGCGCGGCCGAGAGGTAGTGTCCCGGTCCGGCACCGAGATCGACGATCACCGGTGCACCCGTGTGCACCTGAACTCTGGGAACTGCTGCTGCGGCAGCCTGGGCGACCGCGTACACGACGGGATCGAGAACACCTGCGTCGTGGACGCGCAGGCGTGCCGACACCATGTCGGCGGTGTCGGACTTGAGCGAACCCGATCGACCGTCGAGCAGCGATACGTACCCCTGCTTGGCGATGTCGAACGAGTGTCGGAGCGGGCAGAACAGGCGCCTGCCGGGTTCATCGACGGTGAGAGGCTCCCCGCAGACCGGGCAGCGGAGCAGGTCGGCGACGTCGGCGATGTCGCCGACGGACCCCGCCCGTCCTGGCTGCGCCCGTGGCTCCTGAGTCAGCCGGTGACCCCGCGCAGCTCTTCACCGAGCGCCGCGGCTTCGTCTGCGGTCAGTTCGACGACGAGACGGCCGCCACCCTCGATAGGAATGCGGACAACGATCCCACGCCCCTCCTTGGCTGCTTCCAGGGGTCCATCCCCAGTACGTGGCTTCATCGCCGCCATTTCGCAAACTCCCTTCAGAGTTCTCCTCGCCGTGGTGGATCCGACGACAGCGCACGGCTGCCGTGTCAATGATACGTGTTCACTGAATCGGCCCGACCGACGGACGCGCAAACGGTTAGTCGAGGTCGTCCTGCGACGTCGAATCCCCCGCACGCGCGGCGTGCGTGGAGTCGTAGACCGACCCGCTCTCGGCCGACACCGGTTCGGCGCCGTCACGCGCCTGCAGGGTGAGCACCACTGCACGCAGCTCGTCGATTTCCGCGGCAAGCCGCTCGAGAGCCCAGTCCACCTCTCGCGGCTTGTAGCCGCGCACCGTCTGAGCGAAGACAAGGGACCGCACATCGTCGCCTGCGATACCCGCGGCGGGCAGGCGGGTCAGGGTTGTGTCGTCGTCGATCGGGGGCAATTCTTCTCCCCGACCGAACACGAACCACACGACAGCGAACACGGCGGCCACGACCACCACCATGATCAGCAGGTAGAGCAACAGCGTCTGCATGGAGAGAAGTCTATGACCGCCGTGCCGACGCTCAGATCAGCTGGCCATCTCCTCGGCCGTCGCGTCGGCGCCGCGAACGGTGTTCATCGGCGGACGATCCTCGAGATAGAGGTCGGTGGTGTGCGGGGTGAAGGTGCCGTCCGGCTCCGCGGTGAACTGGGTGAGCCCGGCCCCTGAGTCCTCGATGCCGCATCGTCGCATCAACGTGCCGACGATCTGCCTGCTCATGACGCCCAACTCGATCAGCGGGCGGTTGCGATGTGTGCGGACACCCAGATTCACCTGGCCGATGCCGGGCAGTCCATAGCGGTCGTAGGTGTCGATCAGCAGTCCGATCTCGACTCCGTACCCCGGCGCGAATGGAACGGCCGAGAGCAACTCCCGCGTGCCCGCGTACTCGCCGCCCAGCGGCTGGAGCACTGCGGTCAGCTCGGGTTTCTGCGATGCGAGCAGCGGCCGGGCCACCAGTTCGGTGACTCGCCCGCCACCGTTGGCGTCCTGGGTTGCTCCTGTCCGCAGTGGACGCCGGTAGTAGCCCTTGACGAGGTGGATCTGCGGGTTGACCAGGAGCGGTCCGAGCATCTTGGGCACGAACATCGGGTCGGGGTCGATGAGGTCGGAGTCGACGAAGGCGATGAGGTCGCCGGTGACCGCGGCGATGGACCGCCACAGCACCTCTCCCTTGCCCTTCACCGGCTCGAGTTCCGGTACGGCCTCCTCGCGGGTGATGACCCGGGCACCGGCGGCGATTGCTCGCTCCGCGGTGGCGTCGGTGGACCCGGAGTCGAGGACGACGAGTTCGTCGACGAGCGTGCCGACGAGAGGCCTGATCGTCGCGATCACATCGGCGACGGTCTCCTCCTCGTTGAGCGCGGGCAGGACGACAGACACCGTGCGTCCCTGTTTGGCAGCCACGAGTTCTTCAATGGTCCAGTCCGGCTGTTCCCACGTGTGCGTACTCGACCACGACTGTTCCTCGCCGATGGCGTCGGCGGGGGTCGGCCACATGGCTGTGCGGTCGCGGTTGTTTGAAGCGGTCGCCCTGTGGCGAGCTTGGGTTCGACGTACCTGTTCGGTCATGCGAGTCCCCTGACTGTTCGGGCGGGTGGCCGTGTTCCCGCTATTGCAGCGACCATGTCGACCACGCGACGCGTGGCGGCGACCTCATGGACGCGAAAGATCCGAGCTCCGGATGCGGCGCTCAACGCTGTCGCGGCCAGTGTCCCCTCCACTCGTTCGTCGAGGTCCACACCCAGAGTCTCCCCCACGAAATCCTTGTTGCTCAGTGCCATCAGCACTGGCCAGCCTGTATTAACAAGATCTTTTACGTGGCGTAACAGGAGCAGCCCGTGATGAGTGTTTTTGCCGAAGTCGTGTGTCGGGTCGATAACGATTGAGTCGCGGGCCACGCCCTGCGCTTCGGCCGCTTCGGCCGCCCGGGTCACCTGGGCGATCACCTCTGCCACCACATCGGTCGGTTTCTCGCCGTAGGCGACGCGATGGGGACGCGTGCGGACCTCCATGCCGCCGGTGTGTGAACACACGATCCCGGCACGCCGTGCCGCGGCGACCTTCACCAGATCGGGATCGGCACCCGCCCAGGTGTCGTTGATGAGGTCGGCTCCCACGGCGCACGCCCGATCGGCCACTTCCGCGCGCCAGGTATCCACACTGATCAGCAGATCCGGGTAGCGCTCACGGATCCACTCGACCATCGGCACGACCCGCTCGGTCTCGGTCGCGGCGTCGACCTCCTCGCCGGGACCCGCCTTCACCCCACC
Source organism: Gordonia sp. UBA7860 (assembly GCF_002500165.1). Lineage (NCBI taxonomy): Bacteria > Bacillati > Actinomycetota > Actinomycetes > Mycobacteriales > Gordoniaceae > Gordonia > Gordonia sp. UBA7860. The sequence continues at coordinate 11,660 of NZ_DLSO01000051.1, forward strand.
GATGTCGACGATGTCGGCACCCTCGGCGACGACCTGCCTAATGCGGGCCTTCGCCGCGTCGTCGGAGAACGACGATCCGCGGTCGTAGAACGAATCGGGCGTGCGATTGACGATGGCCATCACCAGGGCCCGATCGGCAGGCACGGGCCTGCCGCACAGGGTCGCGTTCATGGGAGCCAGCGTAGCGATCGCCGCCGATCACAGACCGCGGCGACCGCCTGCGCCGGCGGTTCACTGCGTGTTCAGTTCTTGGGCACCTTGGCATTCGCCACGTCGTCGGCGTAGCCGTCGTAGTACTCGACGTAGCCCTCCGAGCGGCCCTTGAGCACGTAGAGCGGATCGTCGCCGGTGTCGGTGTAGCCCTCGTCACGGAGTTCGACCTTGCGGTTCTTGAATGTCGACGTCGCCTCGAGATGGTCGACGACGCGCACGAACAGCGGGATCGCATACGACGGCAGTGCGTCGTAGAGGTGTGCCGCGAGCTCCTTGCCGTCGAGCTCACCTCCGTCGCGGAGGGTGATCGCACCCATGCCCGCCTTGCCGTCGGCTCCGGAGACCTCGACCCCGAACACGACGGACTGGCCGACCTGACCGAACCCGTCGAGTCCCGCCTCGACCTGCGTCGTCGCAACGTTCTCGCCCTTCCAGCGGAACGTGTCGCCGAGGCGATCGACGAAGGCGATGTGGAAGAAGCCCTGATCGCGGACGAGGTCGCCAGAGTTGAACCACTCGTCGCCATCCTTGAAGGCATCGCGGACGATCTTCTTCTCGGTCTCCGAGGGATCGGTGTAGCCGTCGATCGGGACGCGGTCATTGATGCCGGAGATCAGCAATCCGATGCCGCCGCGCTTGACCTTGGTCAGTCGGCCGTCGGCGTTGCGCTGAGGCTTGCCCTCGTCGTCGTACTCGACGATCGCGTACGGCAGTGGGCAGAACCCGGCGGTGCGCTCGACACTGAAGGCATTGACGAAGACCAGGTTGAGTTCGCTCGCGCCGTAGAACTCGACGATGCGCTCGATCCCGAAGCGTCGCTGGAACTCGTCCCAGATGTCGGGGCGCATGCCGTTGCCGACGATGAGCCGGACGTCGTGTGCGCGGTCGGTCGGCTTCTCGGGCTGAGCGAGCAGGTACCTGCAGAGCTCCCCGATGTAGCAGAACGCCGTGGCGCGATTGCGGATGACGTCGTCCCAGAATTTCGACGCCGAGAAGTGCTTGCCGATCGCGATGCAGGCGCCCGCCGCGAGGACAGACGAGAGCGAAACGCTCAGCGCGTTGTTGTGATAGAGCGGCAGCGGAACGTACATGGTGTCGCTGTGCTTGAGGCGGACGGCGAGCCCACCGATTCCGGAAAGGCTTGCCAGCCAACGGTTGTGGCTCATCACGCTCGCCTTGGGCATGCCCGTCGTGCCCGAGGTGAAGATGTAGAACGCCTCGGTGGAGGCCGGCAGGTCCGCAGTGACCGAGGGGTTGGTTTCCGGTTTCCCGTCGGCTTCCTTCTCGAACTGCTCAAAGTCGTAGACATGCGTCGGCAGGGCGTCGGCATCGATGGACTCGAGGGCCTCGCTGCAGTCGGGGTCGAAGACCAGGACACGTGCGCCGAGCAGCTTCACACTGTGTTCGAGAACGTCGCCGCGCTGGTTGTAGTTCAGCATTCCGGCGATCGCACCGAGTTTGACCGTCGCGAGCATGAGCAACAGGTCCGTCGGGCAGTTCTTCGACAGGATCGCGACGACGTCGCCCTTGGTCACCCCGTCCTCTTGGAGCACCCCGGCGAACCTGTTCACATGTCGGTTGGCCTCGCCGTAGGTGATGGTCTTGCCCTCGAAGCGGATGAACGGACGCTCCGGATGATCGGCCGCACGCTTGGCGAAGATCGAGCCGATCGTGCGCTTGGCATCGGGCGGGCGCCTGATCAGACCCGGCGCGTTCTTGATCATGCCGACGGCGTCGGGAGCCATCTTGGCGACACCCTTCAACACGTCCGATATTCCGACGACCTTGGTGGCGTCACCTGACATCTATTTCCACCCTCCGCTACGTGTGCCAACACGCGTCAAAACGTGTTCTTCGACACCTTACCGTTCAGTAGCAAACGCGAGGGCGGCCGGCACCGTGTCCGCCACTTTTAGCCGCGCAAGTGACCGCTCCGACACGAACCCCTGACCGTGCAAGTCTTGCAGCCAGTCGAGCAGCGGAGAGTAGAAACCGAATGGATCGCAGATGATGACCGGTTTGTCGTGCATCCCGAGGTAGCCGCCGGTCCAGGTCTCGAAGAACTCCTCGAGGGTGCCTATCCCTCCGGGCAAGGTGATGAATGCGTCGGCGCGGTCGTCCATCAGTTGCTTGCGCTGGCGCATGGTCTCGGTCACGACGAGTTCGTCGGCGTCGAGGTCGGCGACCTCGCGCTCCATCAGCGCCCGCGGGATGATCCCGACGGTCGTGCCGCCCGCCGCGCGTGTTGCCGATGCGACCGCCCCCATCATCGACACATTGCCACCACCCGAGACCAGCGTGTGTCCCGCGGCGCCGATCGCGGTTCCGAGCTCTGCCGCGAGGTCGAGGTAGCGCGCGTCGACCGGACCCGACGCGCAGTACACGCAGATCGCGGTCATCGGGTGGGAGTCGCGTCGACGATGATCTGCACCGCTTCCTCGGGGGTGTCGACGACGTGGAAGAGGTCGAGGTCGTCGGAGGAGATCATCCCTCCCGCGAGGAGACGGTCGCGCATCCAGTCGACGAGACCCGCCCAGTGCTCACGTCCGAGCAACACGATCGGGAAGCGCACCACCTTCTTGGTCTGCACCAGGGTGAGTGCCTCGAAGAGTTCGTCGAGCGTCCCGAACCCGCCGGGCAGACAGACGAATGCCTGCGCGTACTTGACGAACATCGTCTTGCGGACGAAGAAGTAGCGGAAGTTCATCCCGAGATCGACCCACGGGTTGAGGTGCTGCTCGAACGGCAGCTCGATGTTCAGGCCGATGGAGCGCGAATCCGTATGCGCGGCACCGCGATTGGCCGCCTCCATGACACCTGGTCCACCCCCGGTGATGACCGCGTAACCCGCCTCCCCGAGTGCCTTGCCCAACCGGACGCCGAGGTCGTACTCGGGGGTTCCCTCCCGGGTGCGCGCCGACCCGAACACCGTCACCGCCTCGGCGACGTCGTTCATCGCGTCGAAGCCCGCAACGAACTCGGATTGGATGCGCAGCACCCGCCACGAGTCGCGCATGGTGCGTTCGGCGCGCAGCGTCTGGTCACGTGGGTCCACCCACTGCAGCAGCCGCCGATCGGTGGTCTCGGGTCGCTGCAGATCTCGCCGGATCCGCATCGGCCCGACGTAGCAGGCACCCTCGTCGATCACCACCTCGGCGCCTGCCAGGTCGCCGCTCGCGTCGGAGTCGGTGGCGCGTTGCGGCGTGCTCGGCACAGCGTCGGACGAGGCGTCTTCAGGTACGGATGACATGCAGGTCACGCTAGCAAGCCTTCGGGTGCGGATCGACGTCGTCGGGGTCCGAGAGCCGGCAGCCCTACAGACCGCACCTCATCTGTGACGATCTACCTTCTGCACTGCCGAAGGTGCCGAGCGGCAGATGAGGTGCGGATCATCGATGGTCGCGTCGAATGCGGCGCCGACGAATCCGCGACCGCCGTCAGACCAGCGGCGGCGACAGTTGCGCGAAGCCGTCTTGCCGCCGGTACGGGAAGTAGGGATAGGGCGCCTCGCGCTCGGAGACCGCGTCGAGGCGGGCGACCTGGGCGTCGTCGAGTGTCCAGCCGACGCTGCCGAGGTTGTCGGCCAACTGCGTCTGCGTGCGCGCCCCGATGATCACGCTCGACACGGTCGGCCGACGCAGCAACCAGTTGAGTGCCACCTGCGGAATGCTCCGACCGGTCTGTGCGGCGATGTCGGCGAGCACCTCCACGACGTCGTAGAGCAGGTCGTCGTCGACGGGAGGTCCCGCGTCCGCGGTCGCCGACAACCTAGACGGTCCGGAGGGCGTGACCCCACGACGCAGCTTGCCCGTCAACCGACCCCAGCCGAGTGGACTCCACACGATCGCGCCGACACCCTCGGCCACTCCGAGCGGCATCAGCTCCCACTCGTAGTCGCGACCGATGAGTGAGTAGTAGACCTGGTGCGCGACATAGCGGGCGCGCGCCCGACGCTCGGCTACCGCGAGCGACGACATCAGTTGCCACCCACTGAAATTCGACACTCCGACATAGCGGATCTTGCCCGCGCGCACGAGGTCGTCGAGGGCGTCGACCGTCTCCTCGATCGGCGTGCGGGCGTCGAACGCATGGAGTTGGAAGAGGTCGATGCGATCGGTGTCGAGTCGTCGGAGCGCGGCATCGACCGCACCTATCAGGCGTGATCGCGACGTTCCGGCGTCGGTCGGCCGCGTTCCGGTCGGCAGTGCGGCCTTCGTCGACACGATCACATCGTCGCGTCGCCCCTTCAACGCCGCGCCGAGGATCTCTTCCGACGCCCCGTCCGAGTAGACGTCTGCGGTGTCGAACAGTGTCACGCCCGCGTCGAGGCACGCGTCGACCATCGCCCGCGCCTCGTCGACGTCGACACTTCCCCACGCGCCGAAGAAGTCGCCGACCCCGCCGAACGTCGCAGCCCCGAACCCGACCTCAGAGACGACGAGCTCGGAATTCCCCACGGTGCGATATTCCATATTTCCTCCTTAACGGAACCAGTTTCCCGTTAAGAACGTAGCGCATGTTGCCCCTTAACGGAACCCCTGTTCCGTTAAGGGTCGACGGTGGGTACGCTCAGTTCATGGTCGACACCACGACACCGCGTCCGGAAGGTCGCACAGCACCACCGCGTCCGGGCGGTCGCACAGCGGCGGTCCGGGCCGCGGTCCTCACCGCGACCGAGGACGCGCTCATCGACGCGGGCTTCGCGAGTATCGATCTCAGCGCGATTGCCGCTGCGGCGGGTGTCGGCAAGACGACGGTCTACCGACGTTGGGGTACACCCGAGGCGTTGGTGGCCGATCTACTGCGAGAGATGGCAACACAGTCCGTATCTGCCACGCGCACAGGCAATCTCGCCGACGACCTACTGGCAAACGCACGGCTCGTCGTCGACACGCTGCGCGATCGGAGGCAGGGCCCGCTGTTCGGCGCGCTCATCGCGGCGGCCACCGGTGACGACCGCACGCGCGACGCGCTCGCCGAGTTCTACCGCACGCGGGTGAGTGAATGGGCGAGCTGCGTCGACGACGCGATCGTTCGAGGCGACATCCCCGACGACACCGACACGTCTGCGGTGATCCGATCCGTGTCGGCGCCGCTGTACTACCTGATGCTCACGGGCGTCCGCACGCCGACCGAGCACGACGCACGGGTGGCGGTCGACGCGACACTCGCCGCGCTCGACGCCGGGGTCTTCAGCACAGACACGGTCAGGACAGATACGCCCTGAGGAGTTCGGTGACCTCGGCGATCTGAGCGACAGGTACGCGCTCGTCGACGCGGTGCGCGAGGTTCGGATCACCCGGGCCGAGGTTGACGGCCGGGATTCCGAGAGCCGAGAACCGCGACACGTCGGTCCAGCCGTACTTCGCACGGAACCGACCGTGAGCGGCGTCGACCAGCGCGGCTGCGGCGGGGTGGCTGAGTCCTGGCAGCGCGCCCGGTGCGGCGTCGGTCAGTTCGAGCGTGATCATGTCGGTGTCGAGATCGTGGGCGAACACGTCGCGAACGTGGTCGAGTGCGTCGTCGACGCTGCGGTCGGGGGCGAACCGGAAGTTGATGGTCACCCAGGCGCTGTCGGGTATCACATTGCCCGCCACTCCCCCGCCGATGCCGACCGCCGACAGCCCCTCGCGATACTCACAGCCGTCGATGTTGACGTAGCGCGGCTGATAGTTCGCAAGCGTGGTGAGGACTCCGGCGAGTTTGTGAATTGCGTTGTCGCCCATCCACGATCGCGCCGAATGCGCACGGGTGCCCGACGCGGTGAGCCGAACACGCAGGGTCCCCTGGCATCCGGCTTCGATCTGCCCGGCAGTCGGTTCACCGAGAATCGCAACGTCGCCTGAAAGCCATTCGGGCAGTTCGCGTTCGAGGAATCCGAGCCCGTTGTACTCGGCCGCGATCTCTTCGCAGTCGTAGAAGATGAGCGTGAGATCGTGCGACGGATCGTCGAGAGTTGCGGCGAGATGGAGGAAGACCGCGTCGCCCGATTTCATGTCGACGGTTCCGCAGCCGTGCAGCACGTCGCCCTCGGCATCGTCGACGGTGCGTCGGCTCGGCAGGTTGCCCGCGACAGGCACGGTGTCGAGGTGGCCAGCGAGGATGACTCGGCTCGGCTTACCGCGATTCGTGCGCGCGAGAACGCGATTGCCGTGCCGGAGCACCTCGAACCCGACCGTCTGTTCGCGGAGCGCCTTCTCGACGGCGTCGGCGATCGCCGATTCGTTGTGCGACTCGCTCTCGATGTCGACGAGTGCAGCGGTCAACTCGACGGGGTCGGCATGCAGGTCGAGTTCGGCAACGGAGTTCTCGGTGGTGCTCACCTCTCCAACTTATCGCGCGTGTGCCGACCCATCGCCCCTTGTGCACCGTCGGGATGGCACAGGCGACGGCCTCAGAGGTCGATCGTGTCCAGATGCCACTCCACGGACTCGAACGCGGGCATCTCGCGACCGTCGTCGACGCCGATCTCGCGTGCGATGGCGGCTTCGAGCGCGTTGCTCATCGCCATGACCAGGTCGTCGTTGCGGCCCTTGACGGCGCCGAGATTGTTCATCTCGCCGGGATCGGTGCGCAGATCGTAGAGTTCGACGTCGTTGTGCTCGTAGAGTTCGTCGATGTCGGCGGGAACGTGCCGTTGAATCGGCGCGAAGTAGCGGGTGAACTTGTACCGGCCGTCGAAGACCGTGCGCAGACTGCCGCGCTTGGTGAAGTCGGGTTGCCAGCCCGATGCGAACAACTCCGCCTGCGGATCCTTGCCTGCCGCCTTGAGTTCGACGACGGCACGAATCGTCTCGGCGTCGTTGGTCGCGATCCCACTGTAGGTGTAAAGGATTGCATCGCGCCTGCTGTGCAGTTCGGCCGACGCCGGGTCCGATAGCGCCTCGGAGAAGTCGCATCCGGGGAGGTCACGCCCGGCGAACTCAGATGCGTTGGTCGATGAGATTCCTGCCATCGACAACAGGCTGGGCACCAGATCGATATGACCGGTGAGCGCATTCATGCTCTGGCCACCGGCGACGTCCGGGTGGCGGACGTGCATCGGCAGATGAATGCACTCCTCGTAGGCGAACGGCCCTTTGCCGCGGAGTCCGTGCGCACCACCCATTTCGCCGTGATCGGAGGTGAAGACCACGATCGTGTTGTCGCCGAGACCGAGGTTGTCGAGCTCGGTGAGCAAGAGTTCGAGTTGGCGGTCGACAGATCGGATGCTGTTGAGGTAGAAGTCCGAATGCCGTTGCCAGCGTTCCTCTTCCAGCGGAATGTGACCGAGCGTATACGCCCATGCACGGTCGAACTCGCCGTGTGCTGCCGGTCGGCCCGACTCGTCGAATCGTTGCCCGAGGCTCGACGGAAGTGTTGTGTTCCACGACTTCTCGTAGAGGGCGTTGGTCGGTGCGGGCGCCGCCTCCATGAGAAGACGCCCGGTGTCCTGCACCGGTTCGCCGGGAAGATCGGTGTTGAAGTACATGATGTCGTGCGGGTTCACCAGCGACACGAACAATGCCCACGGTCGCTGCTCGTCGGTGAGGGGACGGCCCCTGTTGCGCAGCCACGCAAGCGCGGTTCCGCCGATGACGTCGTCGAACTTGTAGCCACCCAACGTCTTTCCCACCACGTCGCCCGGCCACATGCAGTCAGAGAACCCGTAGTTGTTCATTTCCGCGGTGAACAGGTGCTCGGGGTTCTCGACGTCGAACGCGGCGTTGAGATGCCACTTGCCCTTGTAGGCGGTGTAGTAGCCGCCCATCCGGAGCATGTCGCCGACGGTCGGGATGTCATAGCTCATCGGCGCCACGTAACGCATGTCGGAGTTGTCGAACATCTTGGTGTCCGGAGTCTGCAGTCCGGTGATCATCACCGATCGCGAACTCGTGCACATCGATGCCGGCGCGTAGTGCTTCTCGAAGCTGACCCCCTCGGACTGCAGTCGTTCTCGTCCCGGCAGGTCCATGCCCTGCGGCCACGAGTCGAAGTACCGCTCTTGATCGGTGAAGCCGAAGACGATGTTGGGCTGAGTCATCGGTTACCTCGAGGGGTCGAGAAGCGTTCTCTGTATGCTTCACTACAGAGAATGTAGCTGTTCGTATATTGGATGTCCATGAATGCACAGAGTTCTGGGTAGGCTGGCCTGGTGAGCTCCTCGTCAGAACAGCCGTCTGTACCGTCGACGCGTCAGAGGCCGTCGGCCGCGCAGACAGGGCGTCAGCGCTCACCCGGTTCGCGCGAGCGAATCCTCGATGCCGCAACCGAAGTCGCGTCGGAGCTCGGCTACGACGGCACCACGATCGCCCAGGTGAGCAAGCGCGCAGGACTCCCGCCGACATCGATCTACTGGCAGTTCGCCGACAAAGACGAGATGATCGCGGCGGTCATCGAGCGCAGCTTCCAGCGCTGGGTGACGACCATCGATCTACCGACCAATCAGGCGAGAATCCGGGCGCTGGAGATCGGGCGACATGTGGCGAGTGCGCTGACACGAAGTCCCGATTTCCTCCGACTCGGACTCAAACTCGCCCTCCAACGTCGGGAGAAGCAGCCGAGCGGCCGCGAGATCTACCTGAACGCCCGCACCGTCACCCACGGCCAGTTCGCCACTCTGGTCCGCGACGCCGCGCCCGAGTTGAGCGACCGCGGGGTCGACCTGATCGCCACCTACGCCATCTCCGGCGCGGACGGCATCTTCGTCGCACGCGAGATCGACGGCGATGCAGTCGATTTCGTCGCGCTCTTCGAACTGCACGCACGGATCGTCTTCGGGGCCGCGATCGAGATCGTGTTGGCCGACGAGGCGGCGTCGACGGCCCGGTAGCAGTCGCCGAGCGCCGGTGGCATGGTGGAACGCATGCTGGGAACCGTCATCCACGCGCCATTCGACGTGCGCTTCGAAGAGCTTGATCGACCCGCGATCGTCGAACCGACCGACGCGATAATCCGGCTGTCGGCGACCTGCGTGTGCGGGTCGGATCTGTGGACCTATCGCGGCATCAACGAGATCACCCACCCCGTGTCGATGGGACACGAATACGTCGGCGTCGTCGAGGAGGTCGGATCCGCGGTCACCGGGGTGGCACCCGGTCAGTTCGTGATCGGCTCGTTCTTCGCATCCGACAACACCTGCGACATCTGTCGGGCCGGATACCAGACCGGTTGCGTACACCGCGCACCCGTACGCGGCGCCCAGTCCGAGTACCTCCGCGTCCCGCTTGCCGACGGCACGCTGGTCGCGACACCCGAGGTTCCCGACGACGAGATCGTGCCCGACCTTCTCAGTGCGTCCGACGTCCTCGGGACCGGTTGGTTCGGTGCCACCGCAGCCCAGGTGGGGCCGGGCAAGACCGTCGTCGTGGTCGGCGACGGCGCCGTCGGACTGTTGGCCGTGCTCGCCTCTGCCCAACTCGGCGCCGAGCGGATCATCGCGATGAGCAGGCATGAGCAGCGCAAGAAGCTGGCCCTGGAGTTCGGGGCGACCGATATCGTGGCCGAACGCGGCGACGAGGGCGTCGCGGCGGTGAAGGACCTGACGAACGGACTCGGCGCGCACTCGGTGATCGAGGCAGTCGGCACGCAGCAGTCGATGACGCAGGCCATCGATTCGACGCGCCCGGGCGGACACGTCGGCTTCGTCGGGGTGGCACACGGAGTGGATATTCCCGGCGACCAGCTCTTCTACAAACTCGTCCACCTCCACGGCGGCCCGGCGCCCGTCCGTCGGTTTCTGCCGGATCTCATCACGCGCATCATGAATCGAGACATCAACCCGGGCAAGGTCTTTGACCTCACACTGGCGCTGAGCGACGTGGCGCGGGGCTACGCCGCGATGGACGAGCGACGGGCGATCAAGGCGCTGCTGCAACCCTGACAAACCCGGTTGACCTCTACTGCGCGCTGAGCTGAGCCACGTCGGTCTCCGATGGCACAACAGTGACGGACAGTTCCGCTGCGCATTCGGCGACCGGGACCCGACGACGCCGCATGTCGACGAGGTGCCGTGATCTGGGCGGCGGGGCCGCGTGCCGATCAGCGGTGCACAACATCAGCGGTGCACAACTCGGTCCGCGTGGCGACCTTGTCGTCGGAGGCTTCCAACAGCTCACACCAGCGTTCGACACGCACTCGCTCCCACAGGGTGTCAGCCCACCGGACCCAAGGCCCTGTCGTCTTGGGACGAAAGACCCTCTCCCCCAAGCCAACCGGGGTCGAACATTGGACGCGTAGACCACTCGTCGAGGAGATGATGTCCGATGTCCATCCGCCGCATGCACACCGATAACCCGCAGCACCCTGCCGCCATCGCCGGATTCGCGATCTTCCTGGTCGGTTTCGGCGCCGCACCGCTGGCCCTGACAGCGCTCGCCTTCGGGCACGGATCTGCCGCCCTCGTCGCCGCAATCGTGGCGGTCATCGGAATGGCGATCGGGATCGGCATCGTCTCGGTGATGACACGACGCCTCCACCACAGCGCGCTGCTGCCCGATGCGTCACCGAAAGAGGAGCAGCACTACCTGGAGGTCTACCGCCACCAGGCCGCATAGCGTCCGGCCACGATGTTGGCCAGCAAGGTCGAGGTCCCGACTTGGGCGGGGCCTCGACCCGGCCGTGCCTCCTGGTCGACGTTCGTATCTTGCCCTCATCGACCACCGAAATGTGACCTTGGTAACACTAGGCTGAGTGCGTCGTCGAATCGAGGAGATGGCGCCATGACGGCTTTCCACAGATCCCACGTGTCACACGGCAATCACCCGATGGGGGTGGTCGCCTTCGTTCTCGTGCTGGCGGGCTTCCTGTCGCTGGCGGTCTCGCTGACCATGTTGGCGACAGGCGAAACCACCGCGGGAATCGTCTGGGCGGTGGTCATGGTGGCGGCGTTCGCCGGTGGCGCGGCGGTGCTGATCGCACTGAGCCGACAGATGTACCACAGCGCGTTCTTCCCGGTGAACACCGAGCACGACCGCGTCGAGTACGACCACATGTATCACCAGCACTGATTCGGGTCGATCCCGGCGACCTGCCCCAGCCCGAGGGGAGGTCGCCGGTAAACTCCTGCCCGTGACGACGAATGGCGCTTACGCAACAGGCATCGCAACCGTGACCAACGGAGGGTCCGCCGATCCCGGCGTTGTCCTCGACGTCTGGTATCCGGACCCCGAACTCGCAACGCCCGACCTTGCCGACACCAAGATCCTCGAGGGCGACGACATTCCCCCAGACCTGAACGATCTGGTCGGGCTCGACGAGGCACGCGGCGTCAAGATCGTCGCGGTGCGCACCACCATTGCTGATCTGTCGGTCGCCCCGTCGGACGCCTACGACGTCTATCTGCGTCTACACCTGCTGTCGCACCGACTCATCGAGCCGCACGAGGCGAATCTCGAGGGCATCTTCGGTCTGCTGTCGAACGTCGTCTGGACGAACTTCGGCCCCTGCCCGGTGGAGGGATTCGAGAAGGTTCGACGACGCCTTCGCGCACGTGGACACGTGACCGTACTGAGCATCGACAAATTCCCGCGGATGGTCGACTACGTCGCACCCGGCGGAGTCCGTATCGGCGACGCCGATCGCGTGCGTCTCGGCGCCCACCTCGCCCCCGGCACCACCGTGATGCACGAGGGATTCGTGAACTACAACGCGGGCACGCTCGGGTCGTCGATGGTCGAGGGTCGGATCTCCGCGGGCGTCGTCGTCGGCGATGGTTCGGACATCGGTGGCGGAGCGTCGACGATGGGCACGCTGTCGGGCGGCGGCAAAGAGATCATCTCGCTGGGCAAGCGCTGCCTGCTCGGCGCGAACTCCGGCTGCGGCATTCCTCTCGGCGACGACTGTGTCGTCGAGGCCGGGCTGTACGTCACCGCCGGCACCAAGGTGACCGGACCCGACGGCGCGTCGGTCAAGGCGCGTGAGTTGTCCGGGCAGTCGAATCTGCTGTTCCGTCGCAACAGCCTCACCGGCGCTGTCGAAGTCGTGCCGTGGAAGGGCGACGGCATCGCGCTGAACGAGGCGCTGCACAAGAACAACTGACTCGGGGCTGCCGAGTCGGCGTTGCGGACGCCTCCGTGGCGGCGTGTGATTTCGACTCGGCAGCTCGCTGCGCTCGCGGCCGGCTCAATCAGCGGGTAGGGCGGCCGACTCACTCAGCGAATGGGGCAGCTCGCTGCGCTCGCGGCCGGCTCAATCAGCGGGTAGGGCGCTCCGCTCGCGGCCGGCTCACTCAGCGGATCGTCGGGGCGGGATGTAAATGTGTGTCGGATCGAAGGATGTGGGTGCTGCAGCACCCACATCTTTACGTTCGACACACATCTGCGGCGGGCGCGGGCGGATCTGGCCAGATCCGCCCAGTCGGCGGGGCGGGTGGCCCTCAGGCGGTGAGCCGCGCCACGGCGGCGTCGATGCGCTCGTCGGTGGCGGTCAGAGCGAAGCGCACGTGGTTGACCCCGAGCGGTCCGTAGAAGTCTCCGGGGGCAGCCAGGATTCCGCGTTGGGCGAGCCACGCGACTGTGTCACGGCAGCCCTCGCCGCGGGTGGCCCAGAGGTAGAGCCCGGCCTCCGAATCGTCGACGCGGAAACCCGCCTCGCGCACCGCGGGCAGCAGCCGCGAACGGCGCAACTGGTAGCGGGCGCGCTGCGCCTCGACGTGCGTGTCGTCGGAGAGCGCAGCGGTCATCGCGGCCTGGATCGGGAACGGCACGATCATGCCCGAATGTTTGCGCACGGCAAGGAGTTCGGCGATCAGGTCGCGGTCGCCCGCGAAGAAGCCCGCGCGATACGACGCCAGGTTGGAGATCTTCGACAGGGAGTGGATGGCGAGTAGCCCGGTGTGGTCGCCGTCGCTGACCCGCGGATCGAGAATCGACACTGCCTCGGTGTCCCACGACAGTCCGAGGTAGCACTCGTCGGACGCGAGGATCGTGTCGTGCTCGCGGCACCATGCAACCACTTTGCGCAGGTGGTCGACGCCCAGCACGCGGCCCGTCGGATTCGACGGTGAGTTGATGAACATCAGCGCTGGTGCCGAACTGCCCATGACCGGGCCGATCTGCAGCGTCGAATCCGCTCGTGTCACCGACGCGCCCGCCAGCAGGGCACTGACTTCGTACGTGGGGTAGGCGACCTCGGGGATCACGACGTTGTCGCCGACGCCGATACCGAGCGCGGAGGTCAGCCCGGCGATGGCCTCTTTGGTCCCGATGACCGGCAGAATCGACGATTCGTCGAGGCCCGACGCGCCGTACCGGCGTGCGAGAGCCTCTGCGGCGGCCTCGCGTAGCTCTTTCGTACCGACCGTTGTCGGATAGCCGGGGAAATCCGACGCGGACGCCAGCGCCTCACGAATCAGCGTGTCGACGGGATCGACGGGAGTGCCGACAGAGAGGTCGACGATGCCGTCCGCGTGGGCGGCAGCAGTCGCCTTGGCCTCGGCGAGCGAATCCCAGGGAAAATCGGGTAGCGCCTCACTCACACGTGCCCGGCGGGCCGTTCGCAAGTCAGTCCTCGCCCTCGTTCATCGGCGGGAGTTCTTTGACGAAGGGCGGGTCGAAGTCGGTCTTGCCGACCTTGCTCGCGCCACCCGGCGAACCGAGGTCGTCGAAGAAGTCGGCATTCGCGCTGACGTAGGGCTCCCACTCGTCGGGAACGTCGTCCTCGTAGAAGATCGCTTCCACAGGACACACCGGTTCGCAGGCACCACAGTCCACGCACTCATCCGGCTGGATGTACAGACTGCGGCCACCCTCGTAGATGCAATCGACAGGGCACTCCTCGACGCAGGCCTTGTCCATCACGTCCACACAGGGCTCCGCGATGATGTACGTCACCACTTTCTCCTTTTCCGCATCACACGTTCATGTGTCCGCTCGCGCCCGCGTGTGCTCACACGGCGGCAGACCTCGACGCGAGGGCTGATCGCGTCGCACGCGCGCACCGCCGACCTCCCCCGAGACAGGCGCCGAGCACACACGCATCGTCAACCTTATCTGCCCGGCAATGCCACAGCCCACATCGCCCCGTGCTATCGCCCACATCTTTCCCGGTCAGGGCAACTCGGCACGACGAAGATCACAGTTTCGACGACTCGATTCCCTCCCCGACGGCAGCCGTCGATTTGCGTTCAGCGTGACGCCAACCCTCCCGTGGCACAGACGTCGGGAGCATCCTGTCCTGGTGAGTCTGATCATCGCCCGGAACGGGGCCCAGCAGATCAGCGTGGGATTGGCCATCGCGCACTGTCGACGTCGCTGATCATCCGCTGATCCCCGACCCCCTCTCCACCTTTCGTCCGGAGTACTCATGACCTCGACCCTCGATCCCGTGCACCGCGCCGCGACACGACCGACGAGCGCCACCCTTCCCACCAGACTTCGACCCGCCGACCTCCTGCGCATCACCGATCAGGGCGTCGCAGACGTTCTCGACGGTCGATACAACCACCTGCTGCCTCCGACCTGGGACCCCGTCGAGCGCTGGTCGACCCGCCTCGAATCCGACGACGACCTCGACCTCTGGCTGATCAGTTGGACACCCGACCGCTCGACGGACCTACACGACCACGCCGGCTCACTCGGCGCACTGACCGTGCTGTCCGGCGCGCTGCGCGAGTACCGCTGGACCGGCAACGATCTCGCACTGCGCATCCTGTCCGCGGGCGACCAGGCGTCGTTTCCCCTCGGCTGGGTCCACGACGTGCAGCATCACGCCAGCGCCCCTCCGCTACGCGGACTCAACCAGGCGCACGCAACCTCGCACCGCCTCGGCTCGGTGAACGAACCGGGCCCCACCCTCAGCGTGCATGCCTATTCGCCACCGCTGACGGCGATGTCGTTCTACGAGGTCACCGACTCGAGCAGATTGCGACGCACACGCACAGAACTCACCGACGAACCCGAATGATCCCGATAGCCTTGCGGTGTGCCGATGACGATCAATGACCTCCTGCTGAACGCCCGCGAGAGCCTCCAGCGGGTCGACGCCGAGGATCTGCCCGACGAACTCCAGCGGGGAGCAGTCCTCGTCGACATCCGCCCGGCCGCGCAGCGCGCCGCCGAAGGAGAGCATCCCGACGCACTGGTCATCGAGCGCAACGTCCTCGAGTGGCGCTGCGACCCCGCCAGTGACGCCCGGATCGACGAGGCGGTCGATCATGACGTGCGGTGGATCATCCTGTGCTCGGAGGGTTATACGTCGAGCTTGGCTGCGGCGTCGCTGCAGCAGTTGGGCTTACACCGCGCCACCGACGTCGTCGGCGGCTACCGAGCGATCCTCGCCACGCAGTCAGACGACTGAACTTCTCAGTGCCGCAAGACCTCCCGAAGCCGCGAGACCTCCCGACGCCTCAGACTCCCTCACGCGACGGCGGGCCAGGGACGGCCCGACGGCCTGGCGTCTGCCGCGAGTCCGGTGTCCGGGTCGGCGAGTGCCGCAACGTGCGCCGTCAGTGACGGATCGATCCAGTTCTCGGCGTCGAGCACGTACGGCGGTTGGGCCGTGATCCGCTCGGCGAGAACGTATCCCGATTCCGCGGTGATCTCGGCGAGAGTGGTCAGGTTGGGCCACGGACGTTCGGGGTTGACGTGGTCGGGCGTCAGCGGCGACACGCCACCCCAGTCGTCGATGCCCGAGGCGATCAACGCCGCGCACTCCTCCCCCGACACCAGGTTCGGCGGCGCCTGCACCCGCATGCGCGACCCGAGCACGATGCGTGCGGTTGCCACGGCCGCGAGGAACTCGGTCATCTCGGCGTCGGGTGTGCCGCGCATCGCGGTGTCGGGCTTGGCCCGGAAGTTCTGCACGATCACCTCCTGGATGTGACCGGCACGCGCGATATCGGCAAGTGCGAGTAGCGATTCCGCGCGTTCGGTCAAGCTCTCACCGATGCCGACGAGGATGCCCGTGGTGAAGGGAATCCGCAGATCACCCGCATCGCGCAGCACCTGCAGCCGGACCAACGGGTCTTTGTCGGGGCTGCCGTAGTGCGGTTGCCCCTTCTCGGTGAACAGTCTGCGCGAGGTGGTCTCGAGCATCATGCCCATCGAGGGCGCAACGGGCCGCAACACCGCCATCTCCTCGGCGCTCATCACGCCGGGGTTGAGATGCGGCAGCAGGCCGGTGTCTTCGAGGACGGCAACCGCTGCTGCGCGCACGTAGTCGAGTGTCGACGAATATCCCCGTGCGGCAAGCCATTCGCCCGCCTGCGGCCAGCGATCCTCCGGCCGGTCGCCCAGGGTGAACAGCGCTTCTTTGCAGCCGAGCGCGGCTCCCTGGCGTGCGATCGACAGCACCTGGTCGATCTCGAGGAACATGCCCTCGCCCGCCCGTGCCAGTTTGCCCGGCACCGTCACGAACGTGCAGTAGTGACACCGGTCGCGGCACAGCCGCGTCAACGGCACGAACACCTTGCGCGAGTAGGTGATCTGACGTTCCCGACCCACCTCGGCAAGCCCCTCGTCGCGCATCGCCGACGCGACCGCCGCCACCGCGGTCAGGTCGTCGCCCGACGCCGACAGCAGCGCCGTCGCCTCGGCGAGCCCGACGTCGCCCCCCGCGCGCAACACGTCGAGCGCCTCACGTGCAGTCATGTCGGTTGTCATCACGCTCACCCCTCGCGGGTCTCGACGACATACGGCCCTACATCGAACGTACCGTTTCTCTCTCGAAACGAGACTGCCGTACCAGGCCAGAGCAGCGTCAGCCTTCCGCTGTCCGGATCGACATACCAACTGTTGCAGCCGGTTAACCACACCGTCGACGAGGCGCGCTCGTCGATCTCGGCTGTGTAGGAGGCTTCGGCGTCGGCGGTGACCTCCACCGATCGGATCCCGTCGTCGGCGAGTACATCGAGCGCGCCGAGAACGTAGCCGAGTTGGGTCTCGATCATGTAGATGGCGGAGTTGTGCCCCAGTGCGGCATTGGGGCCGTCGAGCACGAACATGTTGGGGAAGCCGTGCACGGTGGTCGACGCGTACGACGTCATCCCGTCGGACCAGTGCGTGTCGAGCCGTTCGCCGCTGACACCGGTGATGCGCGTGGAGACTGGAGGCCGGGCGGCCTCGAATCCCGTTGCCAGCACGAGTAGGTCGAGGTCATAGCAGCGTCCACTGGCCGCGCGAGCCTTCGATTCGCGCACCGTGTCGAGCGCACTCGGCTCGAGGATCACGTTGTCGCGCAGAAGCGTCGGATAGAAGTCGTCGCTCAACAGGATGCGTTTGCACCCGATCTCGTAGTCGGGCGTGAGGATCGATCGGAGTTCCGGATCGTCGATCTGGGCGTGCAGCTGAGTTCGTGCGCGCGCGCGGATCTCGTCGATATCCGGGTGCAGCGCGAGCCGCTGACGGAACGCGGCATCGGCGTCGCGCAGGAGTTGATCGCGCACATCATCTGCGACAGCCGGGTCGAGGTAGGTGGCGCGTTCTTCGACGGTGTACCGCCGATCGTCACGCGGCACGACATACGGTGGCGTCCGACAGAAGACGACGAGTTCTTCGGCGTTCTCGGCGAGATGGGGAGCGATCTGCACCGCCGACGCACCGGTACCCACCAGACCGATGCGCGCGCCGTCGAGCGGCAGGTCGTCGCGCCAGGCCGCGGTGTGGACCACCTCGCCGGTGAACGAGTCGAGTCCCTCGATGTCGGGGACTCTCGGCTCCGACAACCGCCCGACAGCGAGAACCAATGCACGGCAAGTGATCTCGCCGTCCGACGTCGTAATCGTCCACCGAGCGGCTGCGGGATTCCAGGTGGCGTCGAGCAGCTCACAGCCGAGTCGGAGTCGGTCGTCGAATCCCTCGTCGAGCACGGTCCGTTCGAGATACTCGCGGATCTCGCCACCACTGGGATACACCGACGACCAATCGGCAGGCGGACGGAACGAGAACGAGTAGAGATGCGCCGGAATGTCGCAGGCAATACCCGGATAGGTGTTGTCCCGCCACGTTCCCCCGACGGCGTCGGCACGCTCGAGAACGAGAAACGACTCGCGTCCACGTCGAGCGAGCTTGGTGGCCATCCCGATTCCGGCGAACCCGGCACCGACGATCACGACGTCGACGTCGGGCTCTGCGACAGCTCGACGGTCAGGCGTGCTCACATGGTCGGCAGTCACCCGCAGGCCCGCATATTCTCGTTCTGCGGCAACGTGATTCGACGCCCCTCCGGAGGATCGCCATAGTCGGTACGACGCTGCCGGGGCAGCCGCCCAACCGTGTGAGCGATCTCCGCGATGTCGTCGACCGACAGCGTGCGACCGGCCTCCTGGCCTGATTCCGGCGAGAGCTCGCCGTCGAGTAGCAGGCCGCCGATGTCGTCGGCGCCGCCCATGAGAACGTCGAGGACGACGTCGCGATCGAGCTTGGTCCAGGCGACCTGGATGTGGTCGATATGTCCGAGCATCATCAGACGCGCGACCGCGTGGACCGCCCTGGTCTCACGAACACCGACCGAGTGGGTGGCCACGTCGGCGAGGTGACGTGGTGCGTTCTCGGGCAGCAGCGGCATCACGATCAACTCGTGAAAGCCGTGGGTCTCGTCGGCGATGCGGGCAAGCAGTCGCAGGTGTGCGACCACATGCTCGGGCTCTTCGACGTGGCCGTACAGCAGAGTGGCGGTGGAGAACAGGCCCGTGAGATGGGCGGCGCGGATCGTGTCGACCCACTCCGATACCGGCTGCGGCGCACTTGCGGGATGCAGTGCCGCACGCACCTCGTCGTCGAGAATCTGTGCCGCGGTGCCCGGTACGGACCCGAGTCCCGCGGTGCGCGCCAGCCGGAGGAACTCCGGGACGTCGAGGCTCATGCGCGCGGCACCGTCGCGGATCTCGGGTGGTCGGAAGGCGTGCAGGTGCATGTCCGGCGACGCGGCGTGGATTCTTTCGATGATGCGCAGGTAGACGTCGCCGCGTTCATCACCTGGTATGGCGCCCTGCATGCAGATCTCGGTGGCTCCGAGCGACCACGCCTCCGCGACGAGCGCCTCGATCGAGACTGCCGAATCGTCGGCCGCGACAACTGCGGTGTCGAAGTTGCGGTTCACCACGAAGGTCATGACGTCGGGATCGGTGACCTCCCTGCGGGCGGCGTCGGCGAGTGCGCACAGTTCGAGCAGGTCGTCGCCATCGGCGCCGAGCAGGGCCACCCACTCGGCGTCGGTCACCGACGCCGCGCCGGCTCGCACAGCGGCCAACGCCGACCGAACCGATTCGACTGGGGCGGGGCGGTCACTCGCCCACGCGCGCAACACCATGCAGAACACTCTAACGATCGCTGCCGTCGCCACCCCCGGCGGACGCAGCTGGAGAGGCTCAGCGAACGCGGAACCCGGTCAGGCCTCGGCCTCGGGCAGGCGTCTCGACCAGACCAACGCGACGGGTGCGCCGAGTCCGATGATCACGAGCAGCAACGTCGCGAGCGTCATGCTGCCCTGCAGCGCGAGCATCACGTCGCCTCTCGGGCCGCCCATGCCTGCCACGGCAAGCACAATCAGCCACGCCACCAGGGGGCCGTACCGCAGCGGGCCGTCGGTGTACTTCGCGGCCAGCCACAGCAGCAGGCAGTTGAGCAGGCCGGCGCCGATCGCAGCGACCGGTACGGGTGTCCCTCCGAGGCGCAGGTAGACGAAGCCGACCGAGAGCAGTCCGACGATGAATCCATCGAGGATCAGGAATCCGAGGAGCACCCGGTCGGCGACGCGCATCACGCCACTCCGTCAGACGAGCCGTCAGACGCGTGGTCCGAGAAGAAGAGATCCGCAGCACGGCGCCCAGACGTGAGGCGATCCCGGTTCGACCGCAGCACGAAGTGTTCGTCGCTCATGATCGGTTGCAGGATGTTGTTGCTGAGCGCGTACTCGGTTCCCGACTCCGCGACGGTCACCTGCGTGGCGTGCGCACGCAGCCCGTCGACCTTGCGGTCGTAGACGGTGCTGATGTCGATCGCGGCGTCGATCTCGTCGTCGGGATAGCTGGGCAACTCCCCCGTCCCGGGCATCCGCCACCCCTGCGGAACGCTGCTCGCCGAGGCCAATCCCTCGTGCAGCGCACTGTGTTCGGTGACCGACTCCCAGACGATGAGCTCGCGCCCGGTTCTGGCCTCGACGAGTGGGATCGCCGCCATCGACGCCGTGTGGACCATCTTGTGGTCGGGGTGACCGTAGGTGCCCGCCATGTCGTAGGTGACGAGGACGTGCGGGTCGAAGTCGGCGATGACGTTCGCGAGTGTTGCCACGACATCGTCGAAGCGCGCTTGCGCGAGCGCACGCGGATGCTGCGCCGACGCCGAACCGGCCATCCCCGAATCGCGCCAATGCCCCGCACCGCCGAGGAACTCCGGACGCAGCGGCGCTGCACCCTCCGGAGTGAGCGCGGCCAGTGCGTCGGTCAGCTCGCGGATACGGTAGCCGCCGAGCTGATCGGCACCGCCGTCGGCGACCAACTGCGCCCATTCGTCGCCGATCACCTCGCCCTCCTCGCCGAGCGTGAACGTGAGCACGCGCACGTCGACGCCCTCGGCGAGGTACCGCGCGATGGTGCCCCCGGTCATGATCGTCTCGTCGTCGGGGTGCGCGTGAAGCAGCAGCAGTCGACGATCGGATCGCTGGGCGCTCACGAGAGATTCCATGTGCTCGCCGTGCCGAAGATCGAGACCTGGATCGGTCCCGACAGCGGAACGTGGGTCACCTTGCGCGTCACACCCACCATCATGCTGTCCTGATAAAGCGGCAGATAAATCGACTGCGCTGCCAGTAGCGGTTCGGCCTCGGTCAACTGCGGTAGCGGGTCGTCCGACGACAAGGCGTCGCGCGCGAGGCCGATGAGCACGTTGTCGCACACTCCCGAGGGATTCGACGCGTAGACGTCCTGAGTCGACGACTGCTGCTGCTGGTCGGGGGCATCGCTCGTGGGGGTCGGCGGCGTCGAGAGGCTCGGTGCCGTACCCGGCTTGGGCTGGTCGCAGTCGACCTGGGACGCCAGTGCCGCGGCAGGCGGCACCCCGAGGCCCGTCCAGCCGACGGCCATGTCGACACGCGATTCGGTAAGGGCGACCCCATACAACTCGTTGTTGGGCAGCGACACCACGGCTGCACGTACACCCGCGTTGCGTAGCTGGTCGACGATGTTGGCAGCGGCGGCGGTCGACCGCGCGTCACCGCTGATCGCACCAACGCGCACGGCGAGGTCGCGCCCGTCCTTGGAGAAACCGGCGACACCGTCGGGTACCGGCGACATGGTCGACGCGGGGTCGGGTGGCGTCGAGGACGACGACGCTCCCGATGAGGGTGACGCAGAACTGGTGGTCGGTGCACTCGAGGGAACAGACGAACCGGCAGACGGCGTCGAGGTCGGGGTGGGCGCTCCACGCCGGTAGCCCGCCGACCCCAGCAACTCGTCGATCTGCTCGACGCTCGGGCGCTGACGGTCGACTGCGAAGTATCCCGGATCCGACGGTGCGAGAACGGTGTTCGCGTACGGCGTGACGACGGTGTCGCCCGCGCCCGCGTAGGTGACGATTGACGGGTCGATCATTCCCAGGATCGCGCGACGAACCGCCACCGAGTTCATCACCGGGGTGCGAGCGTTGACGCTGATACTCAACGCTCGTGACGTCGCCGAACGCTGCGTCGCGATCCCCGGGACGGCGGCGAGTTCTGCGCTGCTCGCAGGCCCGGTGGCCAGCGTCGCGAGCGACGAGTCGCCCGAACGCACGGACTCCACCATCTGCGACGCAGTACCAGCCCTGCGCAGCACCACCTGGTCGAGGATCGACGGCTTCACCCAGAAGCGGTCGTTGCGGATCAGTCGCACCTCGTCGCGGGTGGTGTCGATCGAAAACACCGAGAACGGACCAGCCGACACCGGCTTACCGCTGTCCATACCGGTCTGGAATCCGGCGGGCGCCCCCTTGAGGACGTGACTGGGAAGCAGCCAGGTGAACATCTCGCGCCACGCCGGGTATGCGCGCGCGAACTTGACCGTCACCACCTTGCCGCCGCTGCTCGACTCCACGGAGTCGATCAACCGGTACCCAGCGGGCGCGACGACGTTGGGCTGTCGCGACATCTGTTGCCACAGATAGCTGAAATCGTCGCCGGTGACGGGCAGACCGTCGGACCACTGCGCATTGGTGTGGATCTTGTAGGTGACCGTGAACGGCTGCTGCGACGTGACCTCCGCAGAGGTGAGCAGAGCCTCGGAGCGCTGCCAGACGACACCATTGGGCGTCTGAACGGGTTCGAACGCACTCGGCAGTGTCATCGAGGCGATTGCGGTGGTGACCGGACTCTGATCGGCGGCGAGATGCGGATTGAATCCCTGGCCGACCGAGTCGGTGGCGACGTAGATCGTCTTCTCCGTCGGGTACTCGGCGGGGGTCTGCGGTGGCGCCTCGGTCTCGCGGACCGGCGGCGGCGGGTCGGACATGCACCCGGCCATCGTCGCCACCACAACAGCGCTCAGCATCGCCAACAGGAGGTGCCTACGCCGTCGAGAACGGTCAACCGCTCGCGCCCGCATCGGCGGCCTCCTGCCGGTCACCCACTCACCCCCACCATCACGTCCCGATGTTCACGCCAGCACCACCCCGACACTCACGAGGTCGGCTAGCCGGCCGCCTGATCACGCGTCTTGGCTCGCGAACGCTCACGGGCACGCGTGGACGAATCGAGATGCACCTTACGCACCCGCACGACCTCGGGGGTCGCCTCGACACACTCGTCAGCTGCGCAGAATTCCATCGCGCCCTCGAGCTCGAGATGCATCGGCTTGGCCAGCGTCTCCATGACGTCTGCCGACGACTGACGCATATTGGTCAGCTTCTTCTCACGGGTGACGTTGATGTCGAGGTCTTCCGCGCGCGGGTTGATGCCGACGACGTGGCCCTCGTAGGTGTCATCGCCCGGGTTGACGAAGAACGTTCCACGATCGGCGAGCTGGATCATCGCGAACGGCGTCACGGAACCCGCGCGGTCACTGACCAGTGAGCCGGTGTGGCGTGCGCGGATCTCGCCCGCCCAGGCGTCGTAGCCGTCGAACACGGCGTTGGCGATTCCGGTGCCGCGCGTCTCGGTCAGGAAGTCGGTGCGGAAGCCGATCAGGCCGCGGGAGGGCACCCGGAACTCCATGCGGACCCAACCGGATCCGTGGTTGTTCATCTGGTCCATGCGGCCCTTACGCGCCGCGAGCAACTGGGTCACCGCACCGAGGTACTCCTCGGGGACGTCGATCGTCAGGTGCTCGAAGGGCTCGTGCACCTTGCCGTCGACCTTGCGCGTGACCACCTGCGGCTTGCCGACGGTCAGCTCGAAGTTCTCGCGTCGCATCTGCTCGACGAGGATCGCGAGCGCGAGCTCACCACGACCCTGCACCTCCCAGGCGTCGGGGCGATTGATGTCGACGACGCGCAGCGACACGTTGCCGATGAGCTCGCTGTCGAGGCGATCCTTGACCATGCGCGCGGTGAGCTTGTGGCCCTTCACCCGACCGGCGAGCGGCGAGGTGTTGGTGCCGATGATGACCGAGATGGCCGGCTCGTCGACGGTGATGCGCGGCAGGGCGACCGGGTTCTCGGCGTCGGCGAGGGTGTCGCCGATCATGATCTCGGGGATACCGGCGATGGCCACGATGTCGCCTGCGACGGCCGACTCCGCGGGACTGCGCTCGACGCCGACGGTCGCGAGCAACTCGGTGATCTTGGCGCGCTCGACGACCGGCTCCGCCGTGCCGTCCTCCTTGGTGATCTCACGCATCCAGGAGACGGTCTGGCCCTTCTTGAGCGTGCCGTTGTGGATGCGGACCAGCCCGAGGCGGCCGAGGAACGGCGAGGCGTCGAGGTTGGTGACGTGCGCCTGCAGCGGAGCATCCGCGTCGCCCTTGGGCGCGGGGACGTGCTCCATCAGGACGTCGAAGAAGGGGTCGAGGTTCTCGCCCTCGGGGACCTCACCATTCGCGGGCTCCACCGTGCTGGCGATGCCTGCGCGGCCCGAGGCGTACAGGACCGGGAGGTCGAGGACCTGCTCGGCAGCGGCGGCGGCCTCGTCGTCGAGGTCGGAGGCGAGGTCGAGCAGCAGATCGTGGGTCTCGGAGACAACCTCCGAGATGCGCGCGTCAGGACGGTCGGTCTTGTTGACGAGCAGGATGACCGGCAGCGATGCGCTGAGCGCCTTGCGCAGCACGAAGCGGGTCTGCGGGAGCGGACCCTCGGACGCGTCGACGAGCAGCACGACGCCGTCGACCATCGACAGGCCGCGCTCGACCTCACCGCCGAAGTCGGCGTGGCCGGGGGTGTCGATGACGTTGATAACGACCTCGGTGCCGTCGGGCTGACGACGATGCACCGCGGTGTTCTTCGCGAGAATGGTGATGCCCTTCTCGCGTTCGAGGTCTCCGGAGTCCATCACGCGATCGACGAGCTCGGCACGCTCACCGAACACTCCGGACTGGCGGAGCATCGCGTCGACCAGCGTGGTCTTGCCATGGTCGACGTGCGCGACGATCGCGACATTGCGGAAGTTGGGGACAGCGCTCACTGAGCTCTCTTTCATCTTTTTCGACGTCCCGAAGGCATGTGCGGGCCGTCGGCGATCCGGTTTCAGGCACCGGATGTGGACTCTACGACGCTCAACAGGGTATCTGCTCGGACCATGAGAGCGCGATCACACAGGTGGGAGTGGGTTTTGCGGTGCTCTTTGCGGGGTCGTCGTCGTCACCGCGACCGTCCACCCGCCTGGACCAGGATCGCCCCGGCGACGGCGAGGATTCCGAGCAGCTCGGTGAGCGCGGGAACCTGCCGCAACGCGACGAAGCCCACGACAGCGGCTGTGACCGGCAGCAGTGCGAGCAGCACGGCGAACCGAGCCGGACCCACCGAACGCAGGATGACCTGATCGAGGGCGTACGGAACCGCTGTCGAGAGCACCCCGAGTCCCAGCGCGAGCAGGATGAGCCACCACACGTTCTCGCCGGCCCGCACGGCCGGTCCGACGGTCAGCGCCAGCGGCGACGTCACGATCGCCGCGACCACGAAACCCGTTGTCAGGTCCTCGATCCCCGCCCCGCGGACGGCGACGCGACGGCCCAGCACGATGTAACCCGCCCAACACGCGGCGGCCACCAGCGCAAGCACGACGCCGAGCACGCTTCCCGCCCAGTGCACGTCGACGATGAGTGCCACGCCGATCACGGCGGCGAGCAGCGCCGCGACATCGCGCCTTGTACGTGATCCGGCCGCCGCCACCGCGATGGGACCGAGAAACTCGAGTGCGACCGTCGTGCCGAGTGGCAGGTGGTCGAGCGCGAGGTAGAACGCGATGTTCATCGCGGCCGTCATCAGGCCGAACATGCCCGCCAGGCGCAGCCGCGACCACTGCCACGCGGCGCGGCTGGGACGCACCACGATCAGCAGCACGAGCCCTGCCCCGGCGATGCGCAACCACGCGACACCCGCGGGCGACACCACGTCGAAGAGCTCGATCGCGATGGCGGCACCGAGGTACATCGACGTGCCACCCAGGAGCATCAACGCCGGAGCCAGCCAACGCACGTCGCGTGTGGCCGAAGGCCGCTCGATCCGTTGCCGTCGCTGTTGCGTCACAGCCGACGAAGCTACTCCGCGCCGCGCTCACCTCGCACGCGAGATCTTCACCGACGCGTTCGTCGTCAGGACGACCCGGATGATCCTGCCGAGCCCGTCGTCAGTCCGTTCGATGGCGCCTTCCGCACGCATCCGCTCGCCGCGGCTTTCCCTGCGAATCTGTCGGCGAGCCATTCGTAGGCCTCGTTGTATCCGGCGACTCCACCCGCGATGTGGCCCAACGCAGTTCCTCCGATCACCGGAAAGCTGATGTTCCGATATTCGAGTGACCGTGGGTTCTTGGCGCACCACTCGGCGAATAGCGTCTGACCTTGCGAGACGGGGACCGTCGGGTCAACGGGATTGCTGGACAACAGGATCGGGATATCGGTTGGCTTGCGCATACCGACCTTCTGATCGTTCACGCGCGCGGCAAGCGCGGGGGTGGAGTCGATCAGCTCTCCGATCGTCTTGCCGCTGGCAGTCCACGTACTCGTCTTCGGCGATCCGATGAGGGTCGTCGCCACGATGCACTGTCCGCGAACAAGATTCGTCACGCGCTTGCCCTCGGCGTCGAGCAGCGAAGGAATCTGTTGTGCCATATCGGGATACAGCGCCATCGCCCCGTCGATGGCCCAACCGATCGCTCCGCCGAGGCGCTGACCGTCGAGGTGATTGAGCAGGCTGCGCAGATCGGTCGGAGCGCCGCCCGCATAGATTCCGACAACATGGTTGGCCAGGTCGGGGGCGTAGGAGTCAATCAGTTCCGCTGCAGCGGCCGTCGCGGCGCCGCCCTGCGAATAACCGGCGAGCGCGACCTTGGTTGCCGGATTCACGCCTGGCAGGTGCAACGCGGCGCGTGCGGCGTCGATCACGGCGTTGCCCTGGTCGACGCGCATCGCGAAGGTGTGATCGCCGGGTGTCCCCAGTCCGATGTAGTCGGTGCTCACCACGCCGTAGCCGCGCGCGAGCAGGTTGTAGGTGATCAGTGCTTCGATCTCGGCCATCGGCCCGCCGGGTGACGCCACGTTCGGCGAGGAGATCAAACGTGAAGGCGCACATTGGTCGCCCATGCCGTGTGCGCCGGGCCCGTACGAGACGAGGGGACGCGTGCCCGGTCCGGTCCACGGCCGTGACGGTTGCAGGTAGTAGCCACTGACCGCGACCTTCTTGCCGAGAGCATTCGTCGACACATACAAGATCTTCGTCGCCGACGCCGGGATCTTCCCGGCCCGATTGGGCACGGTGATGAACGTCGACATGGACTGTGTCCGAAGCAGTGTGCCTGCCGCGGGAAGCGCGCCCGCCGGCGGCGTGTAGAAGGGGTCGCTGCCATCCGACGATCCCGCCGAACCGCTATCGGCTGAGCCCGACGACCCGAGCGGTGCAGCCGAGGCGCGGCCGGCGTCGAACACCCCGCTCGTTCCCAACATCCCGGCCACCGTGAGCGCCACGACGCAACCGGTGGTCGCCATCGATCGCCACCGGCCGCCGCGCGACCGAACCGTACGCCGATACGGCGTTACTCCCCCTCGATTGCCCACTCCGACTCCCACTTTCGATTCGGCAGCCACAGCGATGTCGCGTGCGCCCCTGGTGTGACGGGATGTGCGGATCGCCACACCCGGTGTTCGGTGTACGACAGTAAACCGAGTGTTGTCTGAGCGCAGGTTCGATTACCCATTCGTGATGTAACGAGTTGACGCTGGCCCTGTCATCACGCTCGGCGCAGAACCTCGCGGAGTTCGGGCACCCATGCGGTATCGGCGGGCACCAGCCGGCCCGCTGCAGCCATATCGTCGAGTTCGTCGGCGCTCACCCACAGCAGTCGGGAGTGTTCGACCGCCCTCGGCACACCGTCGACGATCCGCGCCCACAGCGCGACGAGCGTCAGGTCGTGCGAGAGTTCGACGGAGTCGGCGAGAAGTGCACCCACCTCGACGTCGACCTCGAGTTCTTCTCGCAGTTCACGACGCAACGCGGCCGCCAGGTCTTCGCCGTCTTCGACCTTGCCACCCGGCAGCTCCCACAGACCGGCAACCTGTTGCGGATAACTGCGCTGCGCCAACAGAAGTCGGCCATCGGAGGTGGTGATGGCACCCGCGACGACGGTCCGCATGCTCCCCTGCCGATCACCGCCACGTGTTCGGGACGCAACCGCAGCGCGACGGAATCCCCCACGCGCACACCGTCCTGTGACACCGCATCGACCTCGCCCACCGATGTCGACACCCGAATCCGCTGGCCTGCAGGAAGATCGGCCACCACGACCACCTCGCCACGGACCGCATCCGCGTCGAGAGTCCGGTCGCGCGCAAGTGCTTCTGCGGCGAGCGACTCCGCGCGGAGTCCGAGTTCGCCTGATTCCCAGTCATTGTCGATCCGCAGGGATTCCGGGTCGACGACGCCCACCGACGTGCTGATCACACCGTCAATTCGTCGCGCCTGCACCACCGTCGTGCATCCGAGGAACTGTGCA
>NZ_DLSO01000056.1:0-18183 GCF_002500165.1 Gordonia sp. UBA7860
ATGCGACACCGATCGCTCGATCACCGCGAAGATCCCCAACAGCACTGCGGCGGTGACGAATCCGCCGACTGCCTGCCACGATCCCCACCCGTGATCGCCTCCCGCGCTGACGGCATACACAAGGGCAGCCACGCCGAGCGTCACGGCGACCGCGCCGGGAACATCCAGTCGCGCAGTGCGTGCGACGTCGCGACGTGGAACTCCGCGCAGCGCCGCGAATACCGCGATCGCGATGATCGGCACATTGACGAGAAGGACCGCTCGCCACGACCACCGCTGCGTGAGCACACCACTGAGCACCACGCCCAGCGCACCCCCGGCCGCACCGGCACCGCCCCACAGACCCATCGCCCGTGCGCGCACGGCCTGGTCGCCGATGGTGGCCACCAGCGCCAACGACGCTGGAGCCAACAGCGCTCCCGCAACACCCTGCACCGCTCGCGCGGCGACGAGAACTCCTGCGCTCCCGGCACATCCGCCGACGATGCTCGCTACCGCGAAGACACCCAACCCGACGAGTACCGATGTTCGACGCCCCCACAGATCGCCGATCCTCCCGCCGAGAAGCATGAACCCAGCGAAGGTCAACAGGTACGCGGTGACGACCCACTGCAAACTCGCGTCCGTGAATCCGAGATCGGCACGCATGGCGGGCAACGCGATGTTGACAAGCGACATGTCCATTGCCACAAGGAATTGCAGCAGGAACACGGTTGCCATGAGCGCACCGCGACCCTGCGCAACACCACCATCAACCCGGGCCGTCTCCTGATCTGCCATCGATCCTCCTCTGCCCATCACTCGATCCGCATTCACGTACGCGTACGTTTACGTACTAGTACGTGATCATAGCTGCCGAGCGTCGCCTCGCCAAGGGCACGGCGATGGGATGATGGGACGATGCCCGCAGCCCGATCCCTCCAACTCGACGAGATCGTCGACGCGGCAATCCGCATCCTCGAGCAGGACGGACCGCAGTCGCTGAGCATGCGTCGCCTCGCCGCCGACATGGGCACCAAGCCGATGACCCTCTACAACTACGTTCCGAACAAGGCAGCGCTGCTCGGCCTGGCACTCAGCGACGTCGCGGCACGCATCCCGTGGGCCGAACCGACGGGCGCTCCTCGTGACCGCATGATCGCCATCGGTGTCGACATGTACGAGAAGATGCGCAGCATCGGGTGGGTCGTGCCGATCCTCCGCGACGGCATGATCGTCGGCACGCCCGCGCTTGCCCTCGCCGACGCGTTCCTCTCGGCCGCATCCGAACTCGGACTCGACGACGGCGCGGCGCTCGACACCTGGCGAGCCGTCTGGTACCTCGTTGCCTCGGAATTACAGTGGCAGGACACACTTTCCAGGCGGTCCGCCGACGAGGTGTCCTGGCACCAATCCATCGACGACAGCGACCTGACCGAGTTTCCGACGGTCAGCCGACTCCTACCCGACTGGGCCGGCCATTCCGCCGACTTCGACATCCGCGACGTCATCACCGCACAGGTCGACGGCGCACTCGCACAACGCAGCACGGCGCGTCGCACATCGACGCCCCGCGACTAGATCTCCAACCGCACGCGGGCGACCTGCTCGCTGTCGTCCACGGCGGGGGCAAACACGGCGGGGTCAAAGACGTGCGGCGCGACTGGCACAATGCGAGGCGTGAGCAGAGGTGACCGTCAGTTGTGGGTACGTGTCCTTCGCTTCGTCGCCGCAGTCGTCGGCATCGCTGCGATCGCATACGTGCCGGTCACCGCGTCCGATGGTTTCGGCTTCGCCAACTACTTCAGCTACTTCACCATCCTGAGCAACGTCGGCGCGGCCATCGTGCTGCTCGGCGGTGCACTGTTGACGCCAATAGGGTTGTGGTGGCAGTGGTTTCGCGGCGCAGTGACCACCGCGATGCTGATCACCGCGATCGTCTACGCACTTCTGTTGTCGCACATCGACGTCAATCTCTCCGGCGAGTGGACCAACACCGTGCTGCACCGCCTCATCCCGCTCGTTCTGCTCATCGACTGGGCAGTCTTCCGACCTAGGGTTCTGCCTGCCCTCTCCTGGTTGACCTGGCTGGCGTTCCCACTCGTCTATGGCGTCTACACATTGACGCGAGGCCCCATCGTCGACTGGTACCCGTACCCGTTCATCGATCCGCGAAGTCAGGGGTACCTGTCGATGACGCTCGGTGTGGTGGTCGTCTTCATCGGGATGACCGCGCTGTCAGCGGGCGTGTACTGGCTCGGCACACGCGGCGCGCGTAGCCGACCGCATGCTGAGCCCACCGCCAGCTGATCTCACCTGTCCGGAGAGTCGACGTCGAGCGCATCGGTGACCATCTCCACCCAGGTGTCGACCACCTGCGCGCGGCGTCGTGCATCGTCCGACAGTGTGTCCGCCAGTCCGAGACCGCGTGCGAGGTCGAGTGTCACCTGTGCGACGCGGTGTGCCCGAGGGTTCGTGCCGTCGGGGTCCAGTGCGGCAACAGTCACCCGATGTGCCGCTCGCGCGAACTTGGCCTCCATCGGCAGAATCAGTTCGCGTAGCGCCGAATCCGACGCTGCCGCCGCCCAGATCTGCAGCGACGCCTTGAATTCGGTCCCGGTGTAGATACTCACGGCCTGCTCGACCGCTATCCGCACGCGCCGTGACTCGTCCGCGTCGGGGCGAATCAACGTGTCGGCGTTGAGGGTGAGGTCGTCGAAGATCTGCTCGAGCGTCGCCGAGATCAATGCCTCGCGTGTGGGAAAGTGGTGTTGCGCAGCGCCTCTGGACACCCCCGCGCGTTGGGCGACCGCGGCCACCGTTGCCGACGCCCATCCCTCGTGAGCCAGAACCTGAATGGCCGAGCGCAGCAACCGTTCCCGCGTCTGGCGGGACCGTTCCTGCTGTGGTTCACGGTTTGTCGTCGTACGCGGAGACGTCATGTTCTCGTAGCTCCGGTGTCGGCTTGCGTTGCGGTCAGATCCCACGGCGGCCGCCCCTTGGACAGAAACGCTTCCATCCCCGCGCGTGCGTCGTCGCCAGCGAACAATGTCGCCGATTCCAGTGCACGACGCTGCGCCAACCGCTCGAACTCGTCGCGCACCGACGCGGTGGTGAGTTCCTTCGACGCGGCGAGGCCGACCGGCGACGCACGTCGGATGCCGTCGAGGATCTCCCCCAACGACTGCGTGAGAGCCTCCGTGCTGTCACACGCTTGCGTGATGACTCCGATCGACGCCGCAACCGACGCGTCGAACTTCTCACCGGTCAGGAAGTATCGACCAGCACCTCGCGCCGTCATCTTCGGCACCAGCACGAGCGAGATCACCGATGGTGCAAGGCCGAGCCGGGCCTCGGTCAGCGCGAAGGTGCTCTTCGGTCCGGCAAGTGCGATATCGGTGGCACCGAGCAGGCCGAAACCTCCTGCCCTGACATGCCCGTCGACGTGTGCGATCACCGGTTTGGGCAGCTCGAGGATCGTGCGCATTAACTCGACCATCGACGACGTCGCTTCGGCAGACGCCTCCTCGGCAGAGGCGCCCCGCTTGAGCGCCTCGCCGAGATCGGCACCCGCACAGAAGGTTCCGCCCGCATGTGTCAGCACGACGGCCCGCACGCTCTCATCGGTCGCCGCCCTCGTCAGTCCCGACGACAGTTGGGTCACCAGCGCGCGACTCAACGCATTGCGGTTGCCCGGCGAGTCGAGTGTGAGCGTCATGACCCCGGCGTCGATCCCGACGTGTACGACTTCGCTGTCTGTGGTGGTCATCGACCTGCGCCTTCCTGTGGTCCTCGGTCAGAGTTGGTCTGCTGTGGTTGGTCTGGGATGAATGGCGAATCGGAAACGGCGGTGCCGGGACGAATCAGTACGACTTCGGCAGTCCAAGACTGGTCTGCGCGACGAAGTTCAGCACCATCTCGCGGCTGACCGGTGCCACACGCGCAATTCGAGCGAGCGAAAGCAGCGGCGCCACACCGTATTCGGTTGTCAGTCCGTTGCCACCCATGGACTGAACGGCTTGGTCGACGATCTTGACGCACGCCTCGGCGGCCGCATACTTCGCCATGTTCGCCGGTTCGGCAGCGCCCCAGTCGTCTCCCGCGTCGTAGAGGGTGGCGGCCTTCTGCATCATGAGCTTGGCCATCTCGAGTTCGATCTTGCCCTGCGCCAGCGGATGTGCGATGGCCTGGTGCGCTCCGATCGGGGTCTTCCAGACCGTGCGCTCCTTCACGTAGTCGACGGCTTTGCCCAGCGCGAAACGACCCATCCCCACCGCCGACGCCGCAGCCATGATGCGTTCTGGATTCAGACCGGCGAAGAGTTGGCTCAGTGCCGCGTCCGGGGAGCCGACGAGTGCGTCAGCAGGCAGGCGCACATCGTCGAGGTAGAGCCCGAACTGCTTTTCCGGGTTCACCAATTCCATGTCGATCATCTTGTATTCGAACCCCGGTGCGTCCGTGGGCACGATGAACAGCGCGGGCCGCAACTTGCCGGTCTTCGCATCCTCGCTCCGACCCACGATGAGAACGGCATCGGCCTGATCGACACCGGAGATGTACACCTTGCGCCCGTTGAGGACCCAGTCCGATCCGTCGCGCGATGCCGTGGTGGTGATCTGATGCGAATTCGATCCGGCGTCGGGTTCGGTGATACCGAAGGCCATGGTGATCGATCCGTCCGCAAGCCCTGGCAGCCACCGGTCGCGCTGCTCGTCGGTGCCGAAGCGCGCAATGATGTTGCCGCAGATGGCCGGCGAGACAACGAGCATCAGCAGGCCGGTGCCCGCCGCCGCGATCTCCTCCATCACGATCGACAACTCGTACATTCCTGCGCCGCCACCGCCGTACTCCTCGGGAAGATTCACCCCGATGAAGCCCAGTTTGCCCGCCTCCGACCACAATTCGTCGGTCTTGCGACCCTCACGGGCGCATTCGCGGAAGTAGTCCTGCCCGTACTTGGTGGCCAGCGCGGCCACCGATGCACGCAGATCGGCCCGTTCAGCCGTTTCGACGAAGCTCATGCGGATGTCTCCTGAGGTGTTGGTGCGTCGGAATGCTCTGTCTCGCTGTCGTTGTCGGCCTCATCGGTGATGATCGCAAGCACATCGCCGACGGCGAGTTGGCGTCCCGCTTCGACGGCGAGCGTGCTGACCACACCGTCGGCGGGAGCCGCGACGGTGTGCTCCATCTTCATCGCCTCGAGCCAGATCAACGGCTGACCGGCGGTCACACGGTCGCCTTCGGAAACCGCAACGCGGATCACCGAACCCGGCATCGGCGCGAGGAGCGAACCCGGTCGCGCAACGGCACTGGGATCGACGAATCGCGGCGGCCGACGGAAGTGCACCGACGCGCCTGCGGTGTCGACGTAGACGTCGTCGCAGTATCGCGCGACGTCGAAGGTCCGTCGAATGCCGTTGTGGGAGAGTACGACCTGCTCTGTCGTCGTGGATACGACCTCGGTGTCGGCGACGTCGGGAAGCTCGACGCTCCCGCCTCGGGTGCACCGGTATCGAACCTCGTGTTCGACGTCGTCGTCGGTACGGAACGTCTTGTGCGAGTACTGCGACGGCATGTTCCGCCAGCCTGCGGGCAGACTTCGCTGGACGCGAGCGCGTTCCCGGTTGACGGCCACCTCCGCCAGCGTTGCGGCAACGGCGGCGAGTGTCACCGTCGACTCGTCGGCCAGCGGCGCCGACAAGACGTCGAGGCCGATCTGGTCGAGATATCCGGTGTCGGTATCGCCGCTGAGGAACGTCGGCTCCCGCAGCGTGTTCACCAGCATGTCGCGGTTGGTTGTCGGGCCGTGGAGCGCCGCGTCGGACAGCGCTCTGGCGAGAATCGCAGCGGCACGAGCACGTGTCGGCGCCCAACTGATGACCTTGGCCAACATCGGATCGTAGAACGTCGAGATCTCCGAGCCTGATTCGATACCCGCGTCCACACGCACGCCCGGACGGTCGAGCGGACCGAAATGCGTCTGCGCGTCGATCTCGATGCGGTGCATGGTTCCCGACTGCGGTTGCCATCCCGCAGACGGATCCTCGGCGTAGAGGCGGACCTCGATCGCGTGGCCGCGAGTACCGGGCTCCTCGACGTCGAGGTGCTCGCCCATCGCGACACGCAGTTGCCAGGCAACGAGGTCGGTCCCCGTCGTGAGTTCCGTGACCGGATGTTCCACCTGCAGACGCGTATTGGTCTCCAGGAAGTAGAAGCGACCGGTCTCGTCGGCGAGGAATTCCACGGTTCCCGCACCCGTGTAGCCGATCGCCGACACGGCCTTCCTGGCGGCGTCGTAGAGGCGTTCACGGAGATCTCCGCCGATCCGTTCGACGAGAGGCGCAGGGGCCTCCTCGATCACCTTCTGGTGACGACGCTGGATCGAGCATTCACGCTCTCCGACGGCCCAGACGGCGCCGTGCTCGTCGGCGAGCACCTGCACCTCAATGTGGTGTCCCCGTTCGACATACGGCTCGCAGAAGACCGTCGGATCACCGAAGGCCGACGCCGCTTCGCGTTCGGCAGCGGCAACCTGCTCGGCCAACTCGTCGACCGACCGCACGATCCGCATGCCGCGTCCACCGCCGCCCGCAGACGCCTTGATCAGCAGTGGGAGGTCGCTCTCGGTGACTCCGGCAGGGTCGATGTCGCCCAGGACGGGTACGCCTGCGTCGGCCATCAGCTTCTTGGCGTTGACCTTTGACCCCATCGCGTCGATCGCCCCGGGTGGGGGCCCGATCCACGTCAGTCCCGCGTCTATCACCGATTGCGCGAACTCCGCGTTTTCCGAGAGGAATCCGTAGCCGGGATGAATCGCATCCGCGCCCGCGAGCTTGGCGGCCTCGATGATCTTGTCACCGCGCAGATAGGTCTCTGCCGACGTCGAGCCGGGAAGTGCCACAGCGACATCGGCTGCGGCGACGTGCGGCGCATCGGCGTCCGGATCGGAGTAGACCGCAACGGTCCCGAGGCCCATCTGACGACAGGTCACGAACACACGTCGCGCGATCTCGCCGCGATTGGCGACAAGCACCGAGGTGATCGTTGAATGTTGTTCTGTCATCTCACACCTCACATCCGGAAGACGCCGAAACTCGACGTCCCCTCGACCGGACCGTTATGGATCGCCGACAAGCACAGCCCCAGAACGGTTCTCGTGTCACGCGGGTCGATCACACCGTCGTCGTAGAGCATGCCCGACAAGAACGCGGGCACCGATTCGGCCTCGATCTGCGCCTCGATCATCTGCCGCATCCCCGCGTCTGCCGCCTCGTCGACAGTGCCGCCACGAGCCTCGGTCGCCGCGCGCGAGACGATCGAGATGACGCCTGCCAGTTGCGCGGCTCCCATCACCGCCGACTTCGCGCTCGGCCAGGCGAACAAGAATCGCGGATCGTATGCCCGCCCGCACATTCCGTAGTGACCCGCGCCGTAGCTGGCACCCATCAGCACCGACAGGTGCGGCACCTTCGAATTCGACACCGCGTTGATCATCATCGCGCCGTGCTTGATGATGCCGTTCTGTTCGTACTCCTTACCGACCATGTAACCGGTTGTGTTGTGCAGGAACAGCAGCGGCGTGTTGGAGCGATTGGCGAGCTCGATGAACTGCGTGGCCTTCTGCGCCTCCTGGCTGAACAACACACCTTGCGCGTTGGCCAGGATGCCGACGGGATAGCCGTGGATGTCGGCCCATCCCGTGCACAGCGAGTTGCCGTACTCGGGCTTGAACTCGTCGAAATCGCTGTCGTCGACGACGCGCGCGATCACGTCGCGCGGGTTGAACGGGATCTTGAGATCTGGCGGGACGATGCCGAGGAGTTCCTCGGGGTCGTAGCGCGGTTCCCGCACCTGCGCGCGCGGTTGTCCGCCCGCCTTGGTCCAGTTGAGCCGCGACACGATCCGACGCCCGATCCGGATCGCATCCTGTTCGTCGGCGGCGTAGTAGTCGGCAAGACCCGACGTGCGCGCGTGCATCTGAGCGCCGCCAAGGGACTCGTCGTCGCTTTCCTCGCCGGTGGCCATCTTCACCAGCGGCGGTCCGCCGAGGAACACCTTGGAGCGTCCGTCGATCATCACGACGTGATCGCTCATGCCCGGGATGTACGCTCCGCCGGCCGTCGAGTTACCGAAGACCAATGCGATGGTCGGGATACCCGCCGCCGACAGCCGCGTCAGATCGCGGAACATCCGCCCGCCGGGGACGAACACCTCCTTCTGCGTCGGCAGATCGGCACCACCCGACTCGACGAGCGAGATCACCGGGAGTCTGTTCTGCATAGCGATATCGTTGGCGCGCAGTGTCTTACGCAGCGTCCACGGATTCGACGTCCCGCCCTTGACCGTCGGGTCACTGGCAACGACGAGACATTCGACCCCCTCGACGACGCCGATCCCCACGACGACCGACGCTCCGACGTGGAAGTCCGACCCATACGCCGCGAGCGGGCACAGTTCGAGAAAGTCCGAATCCTCGTCGAGCAGCATCTCGATGCGCTCACGCGCGGTCATCTTGCCGCGCTTGCGATGCCGCTCGACGTACTTGTCACCGCCACCCGCGAGGGCCTTGTCGAGTTCACCGTGTATCTGGTCGAGCTTCTCCAGCATCGAATCGCGTGCGGCGGTGAAGTCGTCACTCGTCGAGTCGATCGTCGAACGCAATGCGGTCATCGTGTGCTCCCCTGTGCGATGTAGCCGAGTCGTTTTGCCGCGAGCCCGCTCAGGATCTCGGTGGTTCCCCCACCGATCCCCAGGATTCGCATGTCCCGATACTGACGCTCGACCTCGGTGCCCGTCATGTAGCCGAGGCCACCGAAGAGCTGAACAGCCTTGTCGGCCACCCACTCCCCGGTCTGCACCGCGGTGTTCTTCGCGAAACACACCTCGGCGATCAGGTCGTCGTCGGACGTCACCTTGCGGTTGACGACCCCACGCGCGTAGGTCCGCGCAACGTCGATGCGTCGAGCCATCTCGGTCAGCGTGTCCTGCACCGACTGTCGGGCGGCGAGCGGCTTGCCGAAGGTCTCGCGTTCGCGGGTCCAGTCGAGAGTGAGGTCGAGGCAGCGTTGCGCACTGGCGTAGGCCTGCACGGCGAGTCCGGACCGTTCGGTCACGAACGCCGCGGCGATCTGGGCGAATCCGCTGTTCTCGGCGCCGACGAGGTTCGTCGCCGGAACGCGTACGTCGACAAAGGCCAACTCCGCGGTGTCCGAACTGCGCCACCCCATCTTGTCGAGCTTGCGCGTCACCGTGAAACCCGGTGTGTCCTTCTCGATCACGAGAAGCGAGACCCCGGACGCTCCCGGTCCGCCTTTACGTACCGCGGTGACGACGAAGTCGGCGCGCACCGCGGAGGTGATGTAGGTTTTGGCGCCGTTGACGATGAAGTCGTCGCCATCGCGCTGTGCCCGCGTCGTCAGATGCCCGACGTCGCTTCCGCCGCCCGGCTCGGTGATCGCAAGGCTGCCGATCTTCTCGCCTGCGAGCGTCGGCCGCACCCATCGGTCGATCTGGTCGGGATCGCCTGCGGCGATCAAGTGCGGCAACGCGATTCCGTGCGTGAACAGCGACGCGAAGACGCCCGCGGCACCACCCGCGTAGTGGAACTCTTCGCCCAGAATCGACGCATCGATGAGGTCGCCACCACTGCCACCGACGGACTCGTCGATGCCCAGTCCGAAGAGACCGAGTTTGGCTGCCTCGGAGTGCAACTCGCGGGGAATCAGGCCGTCGCGTTCCCACTCGTCCTGATTAGGCAGCACATGACGTTCGACGAATCCGCGAACCGCGTCACGCAGGGCGCGTCGTTCCGGCGTCTCCCACTGCGGATCTACAAGTGGCACAGCTCAGTTCCTTTCCGAAGACTCGGATGATGGCGCGGCAGAGGCCGTCTCGGCGACGAAGCTCAGCGGTATGGGCACAGGTCGTGAACGCAGCCACTCGCCCATCCCCTTGGCCTGCGGGTCGAAGCGCACATTGTCGGCGACGCCGCGCCCGAGCACTCCCTCGATGACGAAGTTCAGCGCCGACAGGTTGGGCAGCCGAAAACGCTTGACCTCGAGGTCGGCGATCTCCGGCAGGAGCTTCTTGATCAGGTCGACGTCGAGCGTCGCGTCGAGCCAGTCGAAGTGGTCTGGATTACGTACCCACACACCGATATTGGCGCTGCCTCCCTTGTCGCCGCTGCGCGCTCCGGCCACCAGACCGAGTGGCGACGCCGCGGTGGGCCCGGGATCGTCGACGTCGACGACGCTGCGCGGTTCGGACTCGTCAGCGGGAACCTGGGTACGCAGTGGACTCGGTTCGATGCTCTCGCTCACGCCGTCTGCGAAGGACACACGATGATCGACGAGCTTCGCGTCGACGTATCCCGGCTCGAAAACGCCGAAGGGAGCGCCCTTTCCGGGGGGTGCGAGCATCGTGAATCCGGGAAAGGTCGCCAGCGCCAGTTCAACAGCGGTGTTGCTGAATGCACGGCCGACCTTCTCGGGGTCGGTATCTCGGGCAACGCAGCGCAGCAGCGCCGTCGCCTGTTCCTCTGTCTGCGCGTCGGGTCGATCGAGTCGTACCAACTCCCACGTCATCTGCTCGGGCACCGACGACAGTTCCGCGCGGAACTGATCGCGGAACAGTTCGGCCTTGTCCTCGATATCGAGTCCGGTGATCGCGACGGTGATCTCGTTGCGGATGCCTGCGAGATGGTTGAGCGAGACCTTGACCGTCTCGGGCGGCGCCTCGCCCTTGACACCACTGATCGCCACCCGATCCTCACCGTCGGAACGCAGCGAGATGGTGTCGAGCCGGGTGGTCACGTCCGGGCCGAGGTAGCGAGGACCACCGACCTCGTAAAGCAGTTGTGCCGTCACGGTTCCCACGGTCACCGCACCGCCGGTGTTGGGGTGTTTGGTGATCACCGACGTGCCGTCGGAGGCGATCTCCGCGATAGGGAATCCGAGGTGTCCCATCCGGGGCAGCTCCGTGAAGAACGAATAGTTGCCGCCTGTCGCCTGCGCGCCGCATTCGATCACGTGACCCGCGACGACAGCGCCCGCCAGAGCGTCGAGATCGCCGTACTCCCAATCGAATGCGCTCGCAGCTGGCCCGACGGTCAACGAGGCATCGGTGATCCGCCCGGTGACGACGACGTCAGCACCCGAATCGAGCGCCGACTTGATGCCGAAGGCCCCGAGGTATGCGTTTGCCGTCAGCGGTGTGCCGAGTCCGAGATCGTCTGCGCGGTCGAGGATGTCGTCGCCGTCGACGAACGCGATCGATGCGTCGACGCCGAGCTTGTCCGCCAGTTCGCGCAGCGCAACCGCGAGGCCGTGCGGGTTGAGGCCGCCCGCGTTGCTCACGATCCGCACGCCCTTGTCGACGGCGAGCCCGAGGCACTCCTCCATTTGACGCAGAAATGTCTTGGCGTAACCCGTTTTCGGGTCCTTCAACCGATCGCGGCCGAGGATGAGCATGGTCAGCTCGGCGAGATAATCGCCTGTCAGATAGTCGAGTTCACCACCCTCGAGCATCTCGCGCATCGCGCTGAAGCGATCGCCATAGAAGCCCGAGGCGTTGCCGATTCGGACGGGGCGGTTCGATCGGCTGGTGTTGGTGCGACTTGTGGTTAAAGTCATCGCTACTCCGATTCGGATGGTCGACTGTGCGGACAGTTCTTGTGCTCGGGCGTTCAGAAGGTTGCGGCGTTACGCGGGGCACGGCCCGCTCCGGGAGGACCAGCGAAACACTGTGCGATCGCGGCCCATTCGCGGGCGCGCTCGCCGTCGAGTTGCAGGTCGAGGTCTGCGAGTGCACGTCGCTGGGTGACGAGCTGACAGAAGTCGACGGCGGGCCCGCGCACCGTGCCGTCGACGGCGTCGGGATCATCGGGTCCCCACGTCCACAGCTCGCCCGACGGCGCGACCAGTTCGATCCGGAAAGGCCGCTGCGGCGGTGTCATCCCGTTGACCGCATACGCGAAATCGCGCGTGCGGACACCGATGTGAGCGACGTGCCGGATGCTGTCGGTCGGTTCGAGTTCGACGCCGAGCGCGTCGGCTATGTCGAGTCCGTGCGCCCAGGTCTCCATCATCCGTGCGGTGGCCATCGACGCCGCAGACATCGGCGGTCCGAACCACGGGATCTTCGCGCCATCCGGGACGTCGACGAGTGCCTGCCCCAGTGCGGCGCGCGCGGCGCGCCAGTCGTCGAGCAACTCGCCCTTGGGGCGTGCGGCGCCTTCTTCGGCGGTCACATCGGTGAAGCCGTCGATGTTGCGCATCGCCTCTGCGACGACCTCGGCGAAGGCTTCGGGGTCGGTGGCCGCGAGGAGCGCCACCTTGTCCGTCCAGTACAGGTGCGCGATCTGGTGCGCGACCGTCCACCCCGGCGCCGGAGTATCGGCGTGCCACGAAGCATCGTCGAGCGACGACACCAGCGCGTCCAGTTCATCTCCTGCGGCGGCGAGATCAGCCACGAGATCACTCACGATCGACATGTAAGCAGCGTCACACAGTCGACCGTAAAAAGCAATCACGCTTGCTTGTTTTTTCCATCCGCCCAGTTCGGAGGCCTGTCATAGCACCCACGTAGGCTTGTCGACGATGAGTTTTCGACCGCCCCGCATCAGTCGGCTACCAACTCCCCACCTCGAACCGTTGAACGCGCGGGATGTCGTCGTCGGTGACGTGATCGAGGCTTCCCTGATCGCCGACACCGACCTCGCGGGCGTCGATTTCGGCGACGTCTCGCTCACGACGTGCGCCGTGGTGCGCACGTCGCTCGACGATGCCGACCTCACCGGCGTCCGCATCGTCGACAGCAGACTCGACGAGGTGAGCAGCGCACGAGTGTTCGCGCCGCGCTCGATGCTGCACAACGTGCGCATCGAGAACAGCCGAATCGGCGCGCTCGACCTCTTCGGCGGAAAGATGCGTTCGGTGATCATCTCCGACTGCAAGCTCGGTCTGGTCAACCTCAGCGGCAACGAGGCTCGCGACGTGATCTTCCGGTCGTGCGTCATCGACGAACTCGACGTCTCGGAGGCCACGTTGATGCGCGTCGCCTTCGACGACACCACCGTCACCTCGCTCGACGTCCATCGCGCCACGCTGACCGACGTCGATCTCCGCAACCTCCGAGTTGGCAACGTACGCAATCTCGGAGGGCTTGCCGGCGCGACGATCACCGCCCATCAGGCCGTCGGGCTGGCCGAGCAGTTCGCTGCCCACCTCGGTATCGCCGTCGAGTAGCGCGTTTTCAGCGGAAGTGGATGTCCGCGGCGCCGTCGGCGAGCAGCGTGCCGTCGGGGCCGGTCATGCGCGTCGAGAACGTCGCGATTCGACGCCCCACCTTCAACGGCTCGACGTCGACGATCACACGACTACCGTCGACCGGCGGTGAGCGGAAGTACGCCACCGAGAGATCACCGACGCGATACTCCTGGCCGGCACGAGCCCTCTGCTGCCCCGCGAGCGAGCACGCCGCACCGACGATGGTGCCGATCACGCCACCGTGCATGGTCCCGAACATGTTGCCCATCCATGCCTCCGTGTCGACGACGAGTCGCAGGGCATTCGAC
This sequence comes from Gordonia sp. UBA7860, assembly GCF_002500165.1. Classification (NCBI taxonomy): domain Bacteria; kingdom Bacillati; phylum Actinomycetota; class Actinomycetes; order Mycobacteriales; family Gordoniaceae; genus Gordonia; species Gordonia sp. UBA7860. The sequence continues at coordinate 13,553 of NZ_DLSO01000056.1, forward strand.
GGCGCGCCGTCGACATCAATGTTGGCGTTGAGCAACTCGGCGAGCGGACCACGGTCACGCTCTCCCCGAGCGATCTGTTCGACGATGGCCTCGCCGTCGAGATCAACCGGAATCGGTTGTGCAAGAACAGCATCGAGCGACGCGGCGTCGGGGATGTCGTGCGCCAACTCTGCGTTGTCGAAATCGTCCGGAACGGCCCGTCCCACGGCGACGTTGCGCGCGGTGCCGACGCAGAAGTCCTCGGTGCCGTCGCCGACGCGGATCTCGGTGACACCGACCTTGGCGTCGTGCATCAGCAGTTGCGCCGTGCCGGTGAGGTGGTCGGTGAGTCCTGCCCGGCCGACCGTCGACAACGCCAGGCGAGCCTGCATGCACGGCGAGTCAGTGGCGCGGTGATACGGGATGCCGCCGATGTGGTCGAAAAGGACCGCGTATGCGGGGAGGCGATGAGTCCGCGATGATCGGCGAAACGCGGGCCGAGTTGCTGCTCCGCAAAGACCACACCGTCGTCGATACGCAGTGCTCCGACACCGAACGCCGCGACCGGATCCCGCAACGCATCTGTCGTCGGCACGCCACCGGCGTCGTCGTGCTTGTCGTCGTGGTTGTTGTCGTTCATGGGTTCACTTCATCACCCCACGTCCCGGGGCCGGAGTCCGACCCCGGGGCGCAGGGAGTCCGATCACACTCAGACGACCCCGAGGGTTCGCAGCCTACGCGCGTAGTTGGCGATCACCTGCGAGGTGATGTGCGGGATGTCGGCGTACTCGGCCGTCGCTGTGGTCACCTGTCCCGAACGAACCGCCTCGGCGAAGAGCGGCGCGTTCACCACACCGGCGTCGACAGGTTCGACCGGGCGCACGTAATTGTGCAGCAGCGGGATCAATGAGTGTCGACGTTGCTTCTCCGGCAGATCGACCAGGGCGTCGGAGAAGAGCCGGTACCAGTGGTCGTACTCGTCGACGAGTGCGATCTCTTCGCCGGACTCGATGAGCCAGCCGACGAACGTGTCGAGGTCGATGCCGTCGGAGTGCGGATTGACCGCGTTGTACGTGACGTGACCGTCGCTGACCGCGAGAGTCGAGATGGCCGCGGCCAGGAAGTCGACAGGAAGCGCGTCGTAGTGCGCTGTTCCCCGACCACCGTCGGCGTCGAGTCGGTAGAACGACTGTGGTGCGAGGCCCGTCGCCAGGACGCTCATCAGCAGGCGCGTGAACATGTCCGGCAGGTTCAGCTGACCGAGGTCGCTGTCGTCGGCCACGATCATGTCGCAGCGGAACACGCTGACGGGCAGCCCGAAACGGTCGTGGGCGTCTGCCAACAGCACCTCCCCCGCCCACTTGCTGTTGCCGTAGCCGTTCGCGTAGCCCTCGTGTACCTCGCGCGTCGCGTTGAGCTCACGAATGTCTTTGTCCTCCACCAGTTCCGCGGAGCCCACCTGGTCAGCTACTCCGACGGTCGAGATGTAGACGTAGGGCTTACGGGTCGTCGTCAGCGCGAGGCGGATGAGTTCTGCTGTCCCAGAAACGTTCGGGCCGAACAACTCCCGATAGGGCAACAGATGATTGACCAGTGCCGCGGGGTCGACGATGAGGTCGACGTCGGCAGCGAGCCGGTTCCACACCGCGTCGTCGAGTCCGAGACTCGGCGAGTCCTTGTCACCCGCGAGCACCGTCAGGTGATCTGGCGCCAGCCGCAAGTAGTCGGACCGCAGCGGACCGTCGCCGACATCGAAGACCGCGTCGAGGCGTCGCCGGGCGGTGTCGTCATCGGACGCTCGGACCAGACAGGTGACGTGGCCATCGACGCAGGCAACGCGCCGTAGCCACTCGACGGTGAGGTATCGACCGAGGAATCCTGTTGCCCCGGTGAGCAATACCTCACGCACCGTCTCGGCGGCAGGCGGCACGGTCGACGCTCCAGCCAGTGTTGCCTCGTCGAGAAAGGCGTCGACGGTGAGTTCGTCGGCACGCAGGTGCTGCTGGTCGGCGTGCACGGTGTCTGCCGTGGGGCGTGCTTCGCCCTCCCGTCCGTCGATGTAGTCAGCGATGGCCGCGAGGTCCGAGGACGGACTCGTCAGCACACCCACCGAGACCTGTGCGTCGAAGACATCGCGAAGCGTGTTCCCGAGGGTGACGGCCGTCAGCGAGTCACCGCCGAGATCAGTGAACCTCGAGTGCGCAGTCACCTCGTTCCCGGCGAGATCGAGTGTGGCCGAGACGATGTCGATCAGTACGTCGAGCGTCGGCCGACTCGCTGCGGATACCCGAGCATCGCGAAGTCGATCGGCGCGGGCATTCGCGAGGTGTAGGTACAGGTCTTCGAGCGCGGGACCGTACGCCTCCTTGAGGCGAGGTCGTGCGAGCTTGCGAATCCCGGTCAACAAGCCGTTGGCCTCAGAGAACGCGGTGCGTTCGACGATGATGTCGCGCGGGATCTCCACCGGCGCAAGGCCGTTGCGCTCGCCGATGTCGCGGACGGCTCGCAGCAGCGTCGCGTGTAGTTCCCCGTCGTCGGAAGCACCGTCGACGGCGTCATCGGTTGGCACGACGACGGCCAGCAGGTACGGGCGTGCACTGTTGCCGTACACGTAGATCTGACGGATCGGCGGTGAGGTCAACGCGCTCTCGACGCGCGCAACCGTCACGAACTCACCCTGCGACAACTTCAACACGTTGTTCCGACGGTCGAGGTAGACGAGCTGATCGGGTCCGGTTTCTGCCATGACGTCGCCAGTTCGATAGAAGCCGTCGTCGTCGAACATCTCCGCGGTGAGCTCCGGTCGCCGATAGTAGCCGGCAAAGATGTCGGTGGTCTTGACGAGCAGCTCGCCGCGCGGGTGCGGGGTATCTGTTGTGCGATAACCGAGTTCGGGGACGTCGACGAGCTTGTAGTCGACGACCGGCGGTCGGATCACCGCCCCGTCGCGGATGACCCCGCCCGCCTCCGTCGATCCGTAGCCCTCCACGAGTGGGGCGTCGAGCATGCTCTCGACGAAGTCGACGACCTCGGGCGAGATCGGCGCCGACCCGGTCACGGCGAGTTGTGCGCGCTCGAAGTAGCGGCGCCGCATCGCGGCGAGGGCGTCGGCGTGCGAATCACTCTCGACGCCTTCGATTTCGGACAGATACTGCTGGTGCAGCATCTCCCAGATACGCGGCACGAAGTGCAGTTCGGTCGGCGCGACGGCCGCGAGGTCGTCGAGGAGTTCCGACAGGTCCGGCCGCGCGGTGAAGTAGGCGGTTCCACCGTTGCCGAGCGTTCGCATGAGCGTCGCTCTGCCCATCACGTGACTCATCGGCAAGAAGTTCAGGGTGACCCAGGCGTGGTCTTCGCTCGCGTCGTCTTCCCCTGTGGCACAGTCTGTTTCGAGTCCGAATCCCTGTCTGATCAACCGAAGCACTGCGTCCTGAGTGTACATGGCCCCCTTCGGCGCGCCGGTACTGCCGGAGGTGTAGATCAGCAGCGCGAGGTCGTCGGGTTGCGCGTCGCCGCTGACTTGCAGTGCCTCTTCGGCGTCGTCGGTGATCGACGACTCGGCGTCGAAGTGCGCGTGGTGGACCGTGATTCCGAGCGGTTCCAACAGAGCGCGCGCACGTTCGACGGCGTCGAGTGCGGCTTCGGAGACGTCGAAGACGACGAGGTGCGCAAGGTCGGCGCGCGTCCCGTTCTCGATGAGTGTGGTGACCCTGGACAACGAGTTCGTCGACACCGCAAGGACTTTGGCCTCGGTCTCGTCGAGGATATCAGCGAACACGGAATCCGCAGCCCCTGACTGCAGCGGCACCTCAACCGCGTGAAGGGGACCGAGAATTGCGAGGCTCACGGCCGTGTAGTCGGCGCTGGTGAACCCCAGCGTGGCGATCCGATCGCCGGGCCGGACGCCCGCCGCGTCGCGCAGGAGCGATGCGAAGGCCGCGACCCGATTACCGACTTCACGGAAACTCGATGTGGACCAACGTGATTCGTGCTCGGCGTCACGGAACCCGAGCGCAGGACGGTCGGCGTACCCCTCGAAGAGAACTCGAAGTGCACCCTCCACCGACGTTTCCTCCCGCAGGCGGGCAGCAACGTCGGAGTCGGGGTGCCGTGCGGACACCGCGGCAGCAGGATCGGCGGAAAGATGGGTGGACATCAACAACCTCCGAACAATAGACAATTATTAGGGATGCGAACTAATACATCTCCACTGTTCTCCCCTGAATCGCCGCTGCGCCACGATCGGTGAGCCATCTCACCCGCAGATACGACGAACCCGACACTTCCGCGCGCCGTGTGCGCGTGCGCCACGCGTTCTTTTCGCGGCGATCGGTTCGGGGTGGGCGGCCGCGCGCCGCCTTCCGGGCCCGATAACACGGCCGCCGCGCTCGGCGTCGTTCCTCATCGAACTTCGCCGACAGCCTCACCCCACGCAGCCGAAAGTAGGGGAGGGATTGTTTCCTCGAGTTGTCGACGTTTCCCCGCGCAACTTCTCGAGAAAGGGTACGAAACCCGCGGAAAGGTTCTTTCCCCTAGTTTCTGCACCCCCCGCCGACCGACCCGACGGCGCCAGCACCACCCTCCCCGACGCTCCCCGCGCGCCGTCGAACACTTCCGCCACTCCCCGAACCCTCCCCGCGCAACTTCTCGAG